>CAZXTH010000215.1:2068-6099 GCA_964643585.1 uncultured Pseudoalteromonadaceae bacterium | reverse complement strand
CTAAAGTTGATTTGGGTGTCGTCACTGCCAGAGATGTTAATGGTAACCGTATCCCGGTCACGCTGGTTAATGGTGCGCCGGTATTTAAATCTGGTGTACATGAAGCGCTGTGGCGTGCTACCGACAGCAATGGTCTGAGCAGTACCGTCACGCAAACCGTGAAAGTGGTACCGCAGGTTTCCATTGGCAAATCACGGCAGGTGACGAACCATAGCCTGGTGACGGTTGAATTTATGCTTAATGGTGAGTCGCCTGAGTACCCGGTACTGTTGCCTTATACCGTAGCGGGGACAGCAGATATGGCCGACCATGATTTGAGCGATGGCCATGTTGAAATTACGTCCGGAGTGCGTGGTAGCCTGGCATTCAATGTGTTTGCCAATTTAAGTGCAGTTGATGATAAAACCATTACCATTGCGCTGGATAACACGCTGAATCTGGCCAGAAATGGCAATGCCGTTATCACTGTTACTGAAGCCAACCTGGCACCTGTAGTGGTTCTGACTGCGGAACAACAGGGTACACACCGTCTGCTGGTTACAAAAGATGGCGGAGAAGTGCGGGTGGTTTCACAGGTAACCGACCCGAATGGTGATACTGTCAGCCTGAGCTGGCAGGCTGAGCCACTGCTGGCGAATACTTCATCTGATAATTCAGTATTTGTTTTTGACCCAGGCTCGGTAAGCAACGGTGTGTATCAAATCACGCTGGTTGCCACAGATGATCATGCTACTTCACCATTGAGCGGCAGTGCTTCGGTATTGCTGGTAGTACGTGACAGCCTACCGGTACTGGGTAATGAAGACAGTAACGGCAACCTGATACCAGACAGTGTTGAAGGGCTTGGCGATAGCAATGGGAATGGTATTCCTGATTACCTTGACCCGGGCTTTGACTGTAACGTCATGGTGGAGCAGCTTGCGCAAAGCAGCCGTTTCCTGACGGAAGCCGAACCGGGAATTTGTATCAGCCGTGGTCGTGTGGCACTTGAGAGCAACAGTGGTGGTCTGGAACTGTTTAATAATCAGCTGCAACTGATGGAGCCAGATACTCAGGCCCGTCCGATAGGTGGCGTGTTTGATTTCGTGCTGAGTGGTTTACCGGTACAGGGTGAAAGCTACTACTTCGTGGTGCCTCAACGGGCCGCTATACCTGAAGGTGCGGTATATCGTAAGTTCACCGAAGCAGATGGCTGGAAGAACTTTGTGCAGAACAGCAACAACCAGCTGTTCAGTGCGCCGGGAGAGCAAGGGTACTGTCCGGCTCCGGGTGATGCTTCATGGCAGCCAGGCCTGACTATCGGACACTGGTGTGTGCAGTTACTGATAGAAGATGGTGGCCCTAATGACGCAGACGGCGCCGTTAATGGCCGGATTGTCGACCCGGGCGGTGTTTCAGTATTGCTGAACGGCAATACCTTCCCGGTAGCTGAAGATGATAGCTACAGTGTGATGTGGAATCAGATGCATGTGCTGGATGTGCTGGAAAATGACAGCGATGCAGACGGAGACACATTGACCATCACATCTGCATCAGCGTTGTTCGGTACTGTTGTGATAAGCGATGATGGCCAGTTACTGGAATATACGCCGCAGATTGATTACCTGGGCACTGATACCGTGACCTACAGTATTTCTGATGGGCTGGGTGGTTCTGCTACGGCACAGGCGAGTGTTACTGTGTATGAGAACCGGGTGCCGGTAGTATCTGGTGTTTACACTGCAACGACCAACAACAAAACGGCGATTGAATTGCAGGTGTTATCGGTGGTGACAGATGCAGACGGTGATACGCTGACCGTGACGGGGGCCAGTGCCCAGCACGGTAGTGTCAGCATTGTTAATAGTCAGCTGATACGTTACACCCCGCAGGCTGGCTATACAGGAACAGATGTTGTTTCCTTTACGGTCAGTGATGGCCGCGGAGGAGAAGTGACAGGAGTGGCGAATGTGAACGTAACAGATGTGGAAGTTATCCGGGTTGATAATAAATCATCTGGTGGTGCATTAGGTATTATCTCAGGACTGTTCCTTGGATTACTGGCGTTTTGCCGTCGGCATCACATGTCGGTATTAGTTGCGGCGATTGTGTCGTTGTTCAGTGCCGGAACTGTAGCTGATGAGCAATGGAGTGTGGAAGCTCAGGCAGGTAAAAGCAAAGCCCGGCTTTCCGAAGCTGATATCGCGCGGGCACTGCCTGCCGGCGCTGAAGTGCTGGCGTATGACCGCAGAGACATCAGTTGGAGCCTGGGTGTTAATTTCCGGCTGGCAGAAAAACTGTGGTTACAGGGCCATTATGTTGACCTTGGTGATGCAACTGTCAGCATTAGTGGTGAAGTTTCAGATGCCGATGCCTTTCACCGGGCGGTGTCAAAACTCGGCGCCTTACTGGTTGAAGGAGTGAAGACGGGCCTGGCTTATAGCATTGCTGAATCCGACTCTGGCACCTTGTCGCTACAGATACAGGGTGGCGTTTTCAGCTGGTGGGGCGAACGTGAAAGCCGCCAGGGTAGCACTATGCTCAAGTCTGATACATCTGATACCGATGTGTACTGGGGGCTTCAGGGCGCTTACCGGCTGACAGAAAAAGGTGGAGTGACCGTTGGATTTAACCGCTACCATCTGGAAGGCAATAAAGTGGATAATATCTCGGTAGGGTTCCGCTGGTATTTTTAATCAAACCAGAAGGCTGATGCAGTCATCTGATTTACCCTGATGTGAATAAGGCGCAGTAATTCTGCGCCTTATTTTTTAGAAGAGTTTCATCCTGAAATACGTTATGTGATGTGTTTGTGGGCAGGCCAAATAAACGGGCTGGCCATTTTAAATTGTCGTGCTATACCGATTATGTACGGATAAAGGCGATTTTCAGATAGGTCAGTGGAACTGCCAGCTTTACCTGGGGTCTGTATTGACGCTTCCTGAGATAGCAGCTTGCCTGTAATTAGCAGTATACTATGCAAAATGTTACCTAAAGCTCCATGCAAACATTTATGTAACCGATTATCAGAAGTAAAAACATTTCTTTGCAAAATGATCATTTATTTTTGATATAATTTGTGTATATTGCATATTTATAGTATCAGTTGCCACCGGGGGAGGAAAAGTGCAGAGCAAAGCCAGAGCAATCCGGCAGATCATCCGGCAGCGTTTGCTCACCGTACTTTACCAGCCTGTGGTCGATCTTCGACAGCAACGGGTACTGGGGTTTGAAGCTCTGGTCAGGTTACAGCCCGGGGCGGAGGTGGCTTTCACTCAGACAGCGCTTACTGTCGGTGATCTGATTAGTGTATCGGAACAAACCGGGTTGTATCAGCAACTGGATTTGCTGGTTACTGAACTGGTGCTGGAAGATATCCGACAGCTGCGCCCGTTACCTGATGATCTGATCTTTTCTGTCAATTTATGTCCTGCCTCGCTTAACTATCCGGATTTTGTTCGTAAACTGATTTTGTTGTGCGCGCAAGAAGCTATACAACCGTCGCGGTTGTGCTTTGAAATTACAGAGCGGGCGATGTTGAATGAGTATGCCCGGACAGAGTCTTTGCCTCAGTTACATGCGCTGGGTTTTCAGTTTGCGATAGATGATTTTGTCAGCGGTTATGCTAATTTCTCGGTGCTGATGAACCCATTGCTTGGGACGGTAAAGCTGGACCACCGTATTACTGCTGCACTACCTGATCCGGCAGCTACCCGTGAATTTATGCACACACTTGTCAGCCTGCTGCACAGCCTGAAAAAACATGTCATCGTTGAAGGGGTTGAAACTCCGGAACAACTGGCATTTTTGCATGCTAATCACTATTCCTGTTTTCAGGGATATCTATTCAGTAAACCTTTAGCACCAGATCAATTGTTGGCGTTTTATCATCAGTTCTCTGTGCAGTGCGCCGGGTTCCTGCCTGATATCGCTGCGTCATAACTGTCCCATAATACTTTTTCCGTGATTTTTGCTGTGATTTTTCCGGCCAGCAGTATAATCGCCGGATTATTTTCTGTTCGGGTTATTTCCGGTGTCTTACGAGTATCTGG
>CAZXTH010000215.1:1633-2058 GCA_964643585.1 uncultured Pseudoalteromonadaceae bacterium | reverse complement strand
CTGGGCCTTCAGCAGCCTGTTGTCAGCTCATGCAGCTGTGCATCTTGGTGCTTTCAGTTTTACCCGCTGGCGAATGTTTATCGCCTCTGTATTGCTATGGATTATTGTACTGTACAGCGGAGGCTGGCAAAGCCTGCAAAGCGGCAGTATCTGGTTACTGGTGTTGTCCGGTATCATCGGTATTTTTATTGGCGATACTGCATTATTTGCGTCGATGAACCGGCTTGGCCCACGCCGGACCGGAGTATTGTTTGCCACTCATTCTTTATTCTCTGTGGTACTGGCCTGGTTCTGGCTGGGAGAAACACTCTGGGGGCTGACTCTGGCCGGGAGTAGTTTGCTGACCGGCGGAGTAATGATTGCGGTCTTTTTTGGCAAACGCAGCACAGAGCAACATCACTGGGAAAGCAACCGGGGAAACCTGA
>CAZXTH010000215.1:0-1623 GCA_964643585.1 uncultured Pseudoalteromonadaceae bacterium | reverse complement strand
CATTATTCTGGGGCTGATTGCTGCTTTGTGTCAGGCAGTTGCTACTCTGATGCTGAAACCATTGATGGAAACCGGTATTGATGCTTTTGCCGCTTCTGCTGTCAGGATGACAACCGGTTTTCTTGTCCATTTTGCCTTGCTGATCACCGGTCTGAAACTGGCCAGAAGCTACCAGCCAATCAACCGGCATATTTTCTGGCTGGTACTGGTAAATACCGTATTATCGATGGTGATTGGTATGACATTGGTGCTGGAGGCCCTGAAATATGTCGATGTCGGAATTGTTGCCATGTTATCGTCAGTTAGTCCGGTCGTTATTCTGCCATTATTATGGCTGGTTTACCGTAAGCTGCCTGCAGTAGGAGCCTGGGTTGGTGCATTACTGACAGTAGTGGGTACGGTAATGATTCTATGGCATTAGAGCTAGGGCTGATGCGTTATTATCGGCGTTATGCTTTTCTGCCTGAGTTTATGGTAATACTGTAAGCTGAATAACAGAGTCTGTTCAGCTACTGGCTGCATATTAGACTTTACGGAGGCCCGGCAAATGTTATCTGTTACCGATACCAGAACTAAAGTATGGCTGCTGGCTGATGCCGGATATTTGCTGGGTTTCTGGCTGCTATCGCAGTTCCCGTGGCTGGTTTACTGGTTACTGCCTTGTTTTGCGCTTGGGTTGGTCAATAGCTGGCGTATCCTTCATCATAATACTATTCCTCCTCTGTATATTCTGCTGGCGTTACTGTTACCGTGGTACAGCCTGGCACTGCTTAATGCAGAGCCGGAAGAAGCGGTGCCTGCAGCTGCACATTCCGGTGCTGATAAGCTATCGCGCCGCTTTTATGGTTTGCTGGCAATAGCAGCCTTAAGCAGTTTATTGCTGACGACTTCCTTACAGCAAAAGCTGATCAACCCTGCCATGGCACCGCTGGATCAGGCGGCACAGTCAGTATTGCAACGCAGCCTGATGCTGGCGGGTGGTTCTTTTGCTACTGCGCGGCTGATTGACCGCGGTATTGCTTTTATTTCGGAAGCACAGGTAGGTGTCGGCGTAGCGAGTTTTAAACCGGGACAACTGCTCAAACCTTTACAGGATATGGCAGTGCGTTATTCTGATCTGATGGTGCTGGCAATGACATCTGTCGGGATGCAGCTATTTTTGCTGGAGTTCGGAAAAGTAGCTGCATTACCGCTATTTGGTGGCGGAATTCTGCTTAGTGCGGTTGCCTTGTTGTTTGCTCCTGAGCGGCTGCGCCCGGCATTAAGTACATTACTACGGACATTTGTGGTGCTGTTGCTGGTAATCCGTGCTGGTGTGCCTTTAGCGGCCTGTGGCCTGGATGCGTTATCCGGCTGGGTGTTGGAGCCACAACGACAAGCTGTTGAAGCCAGCTTGAGTGAGCGTACCAGCGAACTGCAACAACTGGATGAACAGCCTGCTGCTGATTCTTCCGGAATCATTAATTGGCTGAAGCAGGTTTCTGCCCAGGCCAGTGATTTGGCTTCTGCGGTAAAACAGTTCTCTGACAGTATGGTGGAGCAGTTTATTCAGCTAATAGTGATTTATTCACTGCAGACGCTGGTTTTTCCGCTGTTGTCGCTGTGGTTGTTATGGCACCTTGG
>CAZXTH010000214.1:4783-6117 GCA_964643585.1 uncultured Pseudoalteromonadaceae bacterium | reverse complement strand
CCGATATCTGCTCGTTTTACGATATGCAGTGCATGATTGGCTGTATGCTGGAAGCCAGCATCAGTGTTGCTGCAGCGGTGCATGTTGCGGTGGCGAAATCTGATGTTATCACCAAGATCGACCTTGATGGCCCTACGTTATGTGCCTATGATCCGGTGAAAAGCAGCGTAAAATTCGATAATGCCGATATTACGATTGAAGATGCACCTGGCCTTGGAATTACTGCTATTGAAGGGTTGGAACTATTGCCTTGATTTAAGCAGAACAAAATCTATCCTTAAATATAAATAGCAGCCAGAACTCAGGCTGCTCCTGAGTTCTGGCTGTGGCTTGCTTGTTCAGTATGTTGTTGGCGCTGGCTTAATACCAAGTACAGCAGGTGGCATAAATGTTGTTGTGCCATCTGAATAAGAAGCGGATTTATTCTGCTATCTTCATCGCCACTCAACGCAAACAGGTTGATATCTGCTGCCATACTCAGGGCACTGGTTTTATAACTGGTTAGTGAAATACTTCTGATTTTCCGTTGGTGGGCCTGTTCTGCCAGCTGTACCAGATCTGCGTGCTGCCCGCTTTCTGAGATAAGTAACAATACGCTATTAGCTGGTAGTGCTGTGATATAAGAGCGCAGTAATGAAATATCACTGTGGCAGACAGCCTGTTTACCCAGCTGCAATAATCTCAGCTGCATATCGGCAGCGACAATAGATGATTTACCACACCCTGCAAGTAAGACTGTATCTGCTTGTTGTAGCAGATGCACAGCATCGAGTAGCTGTTTTTCATTATTGACAGATAAAGTACCGCGCAGATTATTTTGCAAGCTGAACTGCAACTGTTCAGCCAGTTTATGTAAGCTGTTTTCCTGAGAAACGGAATCACCACTGTCCCTGTTAAGGGTGGTTGCGGTAATTACGGCCTCATTTACTGCCAGCTTCAGGTCCGGGTAACCTTTATAGCCCAGTTTCTGGCAGAACTTTACTACGCTGGACTGACTTATACCTACAGCATCAGCCAATTGTTGTGAAGAATAGTCACGCAACAGGTGTGAGTTATCCAGAATAAATTCGGCGAGTTTACGTTCTATAACCGACATCTGCTCCAGCATACTCCGGATTTTTATTAAGGAAATCATTGCTCTGTAACTCTTATGGTTTACATGACATACGATTAGCCTTCAAGATTAACGTGTTGTTAAAAATCAGGCAATAGTAATGAATAGTTTATTCCTGGCGGGTAAGGCCAGGAATAAAAGAAAAGGAAGAGTTCTCAGCAGGGGAAGTTGTCAGTTTTAGTGACGATTTGCCGGAGGTTGCATACAGTTGCTGGTGTCA
>CAZXTH010000214.1:1310-4773 GCA_964643585.1 uncultured Pseudoalteromonadaceae bacterium | reverse complement strand
ACAAACGGAATAACGGACCTGTAATGGTTGTTGACAGCACTGCCAAGGTAACCAGGGCTGCATAGGCATGTTCAGATATCAGTCCTTGCTGATACAGAATAGTTGCGGCAACAATTTCCATCAGACCTTTACACTGTAACAATGAACCAACGGCCAGCGTTTCACGGCGCGACAATTGCGATGACGGAGGATACAACATTACCGCCCCAATTTTTGTCAGCATAGAAATAAGCAGTAACAGGAAAGCCGCATACATCGCTGTACTGTTTAATGCATCTGCATTAATTTTAAGACCACTGTAGCCGAAGAACAATGGCGCCAGTAAAAACAAGGCAAAGTTACCGAGCTTCGCAGCTGGTAAGCGCTTTAGTAACGCCAGCGGGAAAATCGCCCCGGCAAAATAAGCGCCTAAAATAGCATGTAAGCCCAGCTTGTAAGTTGCCCACGAAGATGCTGCCAGAAATAAAGCGGCAATTACCCATACAACTGCCACTGGCATCTGTATCGGGTATTTCTTCAACAATGCTCCGATAAACGGCAGAGCTGCCAACAATAGCATCGCCAGTAATTCTGTAGAGCCCCAGGCAGCAGCAGTGGAGCTGCCGGCAATAATCAGCAACAGAGCCAGACCACACCATAAGACGACATCATCAATAACTGCCAGCTTCAATGCCATTCTGCCTAAATATTGATGCTCTGTCGGCAGCTCGCGGACAATACCTATCAGAACCGGAAGAGCACTGACAGCAATACATAATCCTATCGCTAAAGCGCTATAGAGTGCAGAAGTACTGGTATTCTCCCAGCCGGGTAGATGGTTAAAATAAGCATAAGCCGCCACGCTGCCAACAATAAAAGGCAGCAGGAGCGCATTCATGGCACTGAAGAGAAGTTTACGGGCTGAACCCAGTTTGTTTTCTGTCGGGGTATTGTCAGCCGGATGCATGTGCATTTCCAGGCCTGCGCTGAAAGCCAGTAATAGCACACCTATAAAACCAATCTGAGTACTGAGAATGGAAGATTCTGTATGATATTTTTCTGCCCAGCCGGAAGCTGCCAGCAGCAAGCCAACCAGAATAGGTAATACAGCCAGAGGAATAGTCTGTTTCAGCAGGCGCCAGATAATAAAAGGTATAACAATAAATAGCAGTATATCTGTACCGAAAATAGCTAAAGACGATAGCATGAATCTTTCCATCTCAATTTGCGAGCGGGTAACATAACATCTGTACTTTTATGTGCCCAGCTTTTTCCTGTCAGTTTCTATTGCGGGGAATATCTTCCCACTTTTTTCCACAAAATCATCTGCTTTGCTGTAAACCCTGTTTTTACTGGGATCTGGTTTGATCAATCCTGTTGCTTTTGCCTTGACAATGCCCAAATACGGGCCCTAAACTGTAGCATTGTGGGGATTTGTGGGTAATTGTGGATCATTATGGTGTGATCTGCCGTTACGTTCCGATTTTAGAGAGCAGCTGAGACATGATGTTTCGTGGGTCATTTACTCTGACACTGGATGAGAAAGGACGGTTAGCGTTACCAGCACGCTACCGTGAATTTCTGCTGTCTGATTGTCAGGGGCATCTGATCTGCACCATCGATCTGCACGATCCCTGTTTACTGCTTTACCCACTGGCGGAGTGGGAAGAAATTGAAGAAAAACTAAAACGCCTGTCCAGCCTGAATCCGCAGGAACGCCGTCTGCAACGGGTTTTGCTGGGTAACGCCACTGATTGTGACATGGATAAAAGTGGCCGTATTCTGTTACCTGCTCCGTTACGTCAGCATGCAGGACTGACAAAGAATATCCGTCTGGTTGGCCAGTTAAATAAGTTTGAAATCTGGGATGAAGATACATGGCATCAACGCCTTACAGACGACATAGCACTGGAGCAGGCTCAGGCCGGTGATGTTGAATTATCTGAACGATTACAGGACTTCGCACTGTAAATGACTACTAGCGCCCATATTTCTGTCTTGCTGGAAGAAGCAATTGACGGATTAGCCATCAAACCGGCCGGAACTTATCTGGACGGTACTTTTGGGCGTGGCGGCCACAGCCGCAGAATACTGAATTTGCTTGGCCCACAGGGCCGCCTTTTCGCGGTTGACCGCGATCCCGCTGCGATAGCTGCCGCAACCCCACTGCAGGCTGATTCGCGTTTTCACATCACCCATAGCCCCTTTGCCGCCCTGGCTCATATTGCTGAACAGCATCACCTTACCGGTGAGCTGGATGGTATTTTACTGGATCTTGGTGTCTCCTCCCCACAACTGGATGACGCCGACCGTGGATTCAGTTTTATGCGGGATGGCCCGCTTGATATGCGTATGGATCCTACACAAGGTTTGTCTGCAGCTGACTGGCTGGCACAGGCTGATGTAGAAGATATCAGTTTTGTGTTGCGCGAGTATGGCGAAGAGAAGCACGCATGGCGTATTGCCAATGCTGTTGTCAGCAGCAGGGCAGAAATGCCGCTGACCCGTACCGGGCAACTGGCAAAACTGATCAGTGATACTGTACCGGTAAGTCATAAGGAGAAGAAGCATCCGGCAACCCGGAGTTTTCAGGCTATCCGTATTTATATCAACAGCGAGCTTGAACAGGTAAATCAGGCTTTGCAGGCCGCGCTTAACGTGCTTAAGCCAGGCGGACGTTTGGTTGTTATCAGTTTTCACTCTCTGGAAGACCGGCTGGTAAAACAGTTTATGCGCCGTTATTCCAAAGGTGAAGCTGTGCCCAGAGGTTTACCGCTGACTGATGCCCAATTACAGCAGAAAGTGCCTCTAAAGCTGGTAGGTAAGGCCATTATGCCATCGGAGCCGGAGTTAGCTACCAACCCCAGAGCACGCAGCGCTGTACTGAGAATTGCTGAGAGGTTGCCATCATGACATCCATCCAGCTGCATCAGGTTATCCGGGAAGACTGGCGGCATTATT
This sequence comes from uncultured Pseudoalteromonadaceae bacterium, assembly GCA_964643585.1. Lineage (GTDB taxonomy): Bacteria > Pseudomonadota > Gammaproteobacteria > Enterobacterales > Alteromonadaceae > Alishewanella. The sequence continues at coordinate 1,833 of CAZXTH010000214.1, read as the reverse complement.
TGCTGCCTGGTTTGTTATTAGTGGCGTGCATTCTGTCAGCATTAGCAGTGGTGCACTTTGCTCACCTGAACCGGCAACTGACTATTCGTCAGGATACGATGTACCAGCAGCGCGATCAGCTTGATATTGAATGGCGTAACCTGTTGCTGGAACAGCGTGCATTGTCTGAACACAGCCGCGTGGAGGATATTGCACGCTCCCGTCTGAATATGAAACGCCCTGCCGGTGAGCAGGATGTTGCGGTGACTGTACCATGAACCGGCAGAGTAAAGCTCCGCAGGCTAAAAGCAGGCAGCGGCCATCAGTGGTCGGCTGGCGTTTTGCTTTTGTGCTCTGCAGCCTTGCAACCATTATGGTTGCGCTGGTTGCACGGGCAGCCTGGTTACAGGTTATTGAACCGGACATGCTGGTAGCGCAAGGCGATCTGCGTAGCCTAAGAGTTGAATCAAACTCTGTACTGCGAGGCATGATCGTCGATCGTCATGGGGAAGAACTGGCTGTCAGTGTACCGGTAGAGGCGATC
>CAZXTH010000214.1:232-1300 GCA_964643585.1 uncultured Pseudoalteromonadaceae bacterium | reverse complement strand
GATCTGGGCTGATCCAAAAGTGGTGATTGAACGCCACTCTGCAGCGGATGAACGTCGCTGGCACGCACTAGCCGATATTCTGCAGATGACGCCACAGCAGTTGCTGAGCCGGATTGGCAATAATACCCAGCGGCGTTTTGTTTACCTGCAACGGCAGGTTAATCCTGCTATTGCTGACTATGTCAGAAAACTGAATGTACCCGGAATTTATTTCCGGCAGGAATCCCGTCGTTATTATCCTACAGGTGAGGTTGCAGCCCATTTACTGGGATTCACCAATGTCGATGATATCGGAGTTGAAGGGATTGAGCGGCGCTATAACGACTTCCTGACCGGTACTGCCGGACGTAAGGTTTTCCGTAAAGATGCTAAAGGGCGTGAAATTGAAGTTATTGAACGTGAGCAGGCGCGCTCTCCCAGCAATTTACAGCTGAGTATTGATCAGCGTATTCAGTCAGTAGCCTATCGTGAGCTGAAAAAAGCGGTATTGTCTGCCGGTGCAACATCGGGGTCGGCGGTGGTGGTTGATGTGCATACCGGTGAAATCCTGGCAATGGTTAACAGCCCGTCGTTTAATCCGAATAACCGGCGTAATACACCTGAACACCGTTATCGTAACCGTGCCGTTACTGATGTGTTTGAACCGGGTTCAACCGTAAAACCTTTTGCCGTATTAAGTGCGCTGGAGTTTGGTGCTGCCACGCTTGATAGCGTAGTAGATACCAGCCCGGGCTGGATGCGGATTGGTGGCAGTTGGGTACGGGATGAGCGTAATTACGGCAAACTTGACCTGACCGGCATTATCCAGAAATCCAGCAACATGGGTGTATCCAAACTGGTGTTATCAATGCCTAACGAACATGTGCTGAGTCTGTACAGTAATCTGGGGATGGGTGAAGCAACGGGGCTTGGCCTTAGCGGAGAAAGCTCCGGCATGCTCAGCCATCGCCATCGCTGGTCTGATTTTGAGCGGGCAACCCTCTCTTATGGCTATCAATTATCTGTTACTGCCGTACAACTGGCCCGTGCTTATGCAACGATGGCCAATGGTGGTATCAGCCGGCCTCT
>CAZXTH010000214.1:0-222 GCA_964643585.1 uncultured Pseudoalteromonadaceae bacterium | reverse complement strand
TTGAAAAGCAACGAAACATTCCCGGGAGATCGGGTACTTAAGCGTGAACATGCTCTGGCAATGCTGGAAATGATGGAAGCTAATATTGGCCCGGGTGGTACAGCAACCAGAGCACAAGTGCCTGGTTACCGTGTTGGCGGTAAAACCGGTACTTCCCGCAAAGCTATCCGCGGCGGTTATGGCGATGATTATGTCGCATCGTTTGCTGGTGTTGGTCCGGTA
>CAZXTH010000213.1:2003-6126 GCA_964643585.1 uncultured Pseudoalteromonadaceae bacterium | reverse complement strand
AACCGTTGAAGGCATGGATGCCTGACAAATTCGTCAGGAACGAATTTGAACAGCTCTGCTGGCCCGAAGGGGAAACTTCATGGATGAAGTTTATAATCGAGCCCCCACGGAAGGGTTTACGGCGTGTTAGCGTAAGTAAGGTGATGGATGCCTACACCTTAATTGACCGGCATTCAGTCCGTATGACCCGCCAGCTTTAACTGACTGGCATTATGACTTAGTAGGTTTATCTGGATTTAACCGGGAAATTTTGCAACGTCATTTGGGCAACCTGTAGTAATTCATCCTGAGTTGCACCGTTAGTCGCCTGAATCGCCATGCCCTGAATAACCGTCCCCAGATAACGGGCCAGTACTGCAGGGTCGGTATTCTCTGGCAAGTCACCTTCCTGCTGAGCTCGTTGTAAACGGGCGCAGAGGTTTTGCTCGCCTTCGCGGCGTTTTGTAATCAGGATTTCTTTTACTGATGCCGCCGCTTCACTACAGGAAAGCGCACTTTGTACTACCACACAGCCATGAGGATGGCTTCTATCAGCCATGCTGGTTGCTGCACCCATGAGCATTGATTCTGCAACCTTATAAGCTGTTGGTTGCTCCAGCGCTGGATAGAAATAAGCACAAGGGCGGCTTTCGTAGCGCTCTATAGCTTTTAGAAAGAGTTGTTCTTTATTGCCGAATGCAGCGTAAAGGCTGGGTTTATTAATACCCATTGCTTCGGTCAGATCAGACAGAGATGCACCGTCATAGCCTTTCGACCAGAATACTTCCAGTGCTTTTTCCAGTGCTTCATCCACGTCAAAAGTCCGTGGACGACCAACGGAAGAGTGACAAGCGACTACTGACATACCAGACTCCTGCATTACCTCAGCGGTATATTGCCTTTACATTTCCAGATTGGCTGCAATCTGAACAGGCCCTAATAGTAAACACCAAAAGCCCCTATGTCCAGTAAGTGTTATGTAATGATGAGTACATAAATATTTACGCTGAAAATTGTGTGTAATTTAAGCAGGAGTTTCAGGCAAGAATCAGCCAGTTTTCGGCATTTATCCCTTTATCACTGCTGTGTAGACTGTTATAGCTGGATTGTGTCCAGTTCCTGGCCAATCTGGCTTATTCCTTTTTCTGCTGTCTTCTTCAATTAATTTATAATTAATATTTTACTCTTCGGTACAAAATTAATTGCGTTGTTTTTTTGCGTGCTATATATTTACCGCTCGGTACAAATTTATAAATACCGGGCAAATAACAGCCATAAAATGAGGGCATCGTCATGAGTACAAAAAACACTATTAAAACCTTTATGTTAGGAAGTATTGCCGCTGTAGTGTTGGCTGCTTGTGGCAACCCTGAAGCCGCAGCACCAACCTCTCCGGCAGCACCGGTTATCACGGTAGCAGAGGTGATTCATGAAAGAATTACTGAGTGGGATGAATTTACTGGCCGCTTACAGGCACCGGAGACGGTTGCGCTGATTCCGCGGGTGTCAGGCTATATTGAGCAGGTGTCTTTCCGGGAAGGGGCTTTTGTTAAAGCCGGTGAACTGCTGTTTCAGATTGATCCGCGTCAGTTCAGTGCTGAAGTACAGCGGCTTAAAGCTGAGTTGCAGAGTGCTGAAACCGCACAGGTGCTGGCTGATAACGATTTTGAGCGGGCCGAAAAACTGAGTGCCCAACGCGCTATTTCAGAAGAGATTCTGGATAGCAGGCTAGCCCGTAAGCGTCAGGCGGCCGCCACCGTTGCTTCGGTTAAAGCGGCTCTGGCTCGGGCTGAACTTGATCTGGCCTATACCCGGGTAACATCACCGATTGATGGCCGGGTGTCATATGCCCAGATTACTGCCGGTAATTATGTCACTGCCGGACAGAGTGAGCTTACCCGCATTGTGTCCAATGCCACGATGTATGCGTATTTTGATATTGATGAGCAAACCTGGCTCAAATACATGCAACTGACCGCTGATGGCCGTAAAGCAGACACCCGTAATGGTGCCAGCCCGGTGTATATGGCGCTGGCGAATGACACGGAGTTCCGCCATACCGGCAGTGTCGATTTTGTTGATAACGCCGTTAACCAGCAAACCGGTACTATCCGAATCCGTGCTTCATTTCGTAATGAAGAACAGACTCTGCTTCCCGGCTTGTTTGCCCGGATCCGACTGGCAGGCAGTGCCCCCTATGATGGCATCCTGATTGACGATAAAGCGATAGGCACCGACCTGAATAACAAGTTTGTGCTGGTACTGAATGCACAGAATCAGGTGGAGTATCGCATTGTAACCTTGGGTGAACGGCTGAATGGCCTGCGGATAGTACAGAGCGGGCTGCAACCGCAGGAAAAAATTGTCGTGAATGGCCTGCAACGGGTTATGCCGAATATGGTTATCCAGCCACAACTGACCGACATGACCAGTTCAGAAAAACTGCTGGGACTACGCAACAGACAACAACAACTTGACCAGCATTTGTCGGAGCTGACCGCTCAGGCTGAACAGCCTGGAAACCGTGGGTAAGGAGCCCGTAGATGATTTCGCAATTTTTTATCAGACGCCCGATTTTTGCTGGTGTGCTGTCGCTGATTTTCTTTATTGCCGGGGCGTTGGCTGTCTGGCAATTACCAATCACAGAGTATCCGGAAGTTGTACCACCAACCGTGGTGGTCACGGCTAATTACCCTGGCGCCAACCCGAAAGTGATTGCCGAAACAGTGGCATCACCGTTGGAGCAGGAAATCAACGGTGTTGAGAACATGCTGTATATGTCATCGCAGGCGACCTCTGATGGCCGGATGACACTGACAATTACGTTTGCCATTGGCACAGACGTTGACCGGGCACAAACCCAGGTGCAGAGCCGGGTTGACCGGGCCCGGCCCAGATTGCCACAGGAAGTACAGCGTTTAGGCATTGTGACGGAAAAATCCTCACCGGATCTGACGATGGTGGTGCATTTAACCTCGCCGGACGAACGCTACGACATGCTGTATTTGTCTAACTATGCGCTATTGAATGTAAAAGATGAGCTGGCACGGATTAACGGTGTGGGAGATGTTCAGGTATTTGGTGCTGGTGAATACAGCCTGCGTATCTGGTTGGATCCGAATAAAGTGGCGGCCCTTGGCATGTCACCACAACAGATTATTGATGCTGTAAATGAGCAAAACCAGCAGGCAGCTGCCGGTAGCCTTGGTGCTCAGCCAAGTAAGGAAGCAGAGTTTCAACTGCTGATTAATGTTAAAGGGCGGCTGACCAGTACTGAAGAGTTTGAAGACATTATTATCAGCACCGGCCGCAATGGTGAAGTGGTACGGCTGAAAGATGTTGCCAGAGTAGAGTTGGGCGCTTCTTCTTATGCGTTACGTTCGCTGCTGAACAATAAAGAAGCCGCAGCGATGCCGATTTTCCAGGCATCCGGCTCTAACGCTATTCAGATTTCTGATGATGTACGGGCCAGAATGGCAGAATTAGCCAAAGATTTCCCGGAAGGGCTGGCTTACGACATTGTTTACGACCCAACGGTATTTGTACGCGGTTCTATTGATGCGGTAGTGATCACACTGCTGGAAGCTATTTTGCTGGTGGTGCTGGTGGTGGTGCTGTTTCTGCAAACCTGGCGGGCATCGATTATTCCGCTGGCCGCTGTACCGGTATCACTGGTAGGAACCTTTGCCTTTATGCACCTGATGGGGTTTTCACTGAATGCGCTGTCATTATTCGGGCTGGTACTGGCGATAGGTATTGTGGTTGATGATGCCATCGTAGTGGTAGAAAACGTAGAGAGAAATATTGAAGAAGGCTTATCGCCGATTGACGCAACACGTAAAGCGATGAAAGAAGTGACCGGGCCGATTATTGCCATCACGCTGGTACTGGCCGCAGTGTTTATTCCTACTGCCTTTATGTCTGGCCTGACCGGGCAGTTTTACAAGCAGTTTGCGCTGACCATCACTATCTCTACCTTTATTTCGGCCATTAACTCTCTGACGTTAAGCCCGGCATTGGCAGCGTTGCTGCTAAAAGGACACAATGAGCCGAAAGATGCGTTAACCAGAGGTATGGATAAACTGTTTGGTCGCTGGTTGTTTGGTCCGTTTAACCGCTTCTTTAGTGGTTTATCTGAACGTTA
>CAZXTH010000213.1:1270-1993 GCA_964643585.1 uncultured Pseudoalteromonadaceae bacterium | reverse complement strand
TAAAAAGATTATCCGGGCAGGCGGTATTGTCGGCGTGCTGTATATCGGCCTTTTAGGGCTGACCGGATTGCAATTCAGCAATACACCAACCGGTTATGTGCCAGGGCAGGATAAACAGTATCTGGTCGCGTTTGCACAGTTGCCTGATGCATCCTCGCTGGAACGGACAGATGCGGTAATGCGTGAGATGTCACAGATAGCGATGGATCACCCTGGCGTTGCCAATGCCATTACTTTCCCTGGCCTGAGTATTAACGGTTTTACCAATAGCCCCAGCAGCGGCATTGTGTTTGTCGGCCTGGATGATTTTACCGATCGTAAAGATGAAGCACTGTCAGCCAATGCGATAGCCGCAGCACTGAACCAGAAATACGCTGCCATTCAGGATGCCTATGTAGCGATTTTCCCACCGCCGCCGGTAATGGGCTTAGGTACCATTGGTGGTTTCAGGCTGCAAATCCAGGACCGCGCTAATCTGGGTTATGAAGAACTGTATCAGGTCACCATGGCTGTGATGCAAAAAGCCTGGGCGACACCTGAACTTGCCGGCGTGTTTTCCAGTTATCAGGTGAATGTACCGCAGCTGGAACTGGATATTGACCGCACCAAAGCCAAACAGCAGGGCGTGGATTTAAATGAGATTTTCCGCACACTGCAAGCCTATATGGGAACGGCTTATATCAACGACTTTAACCTGTTTGGCCGTACGTATCAGGTAAATAT
>CAZXTH010000213.1:347-1260 GCA_964643585.1 uncultured Pseudoalteromonadaceae bacterium | reverse complement strand
AGCCTTCCGGCAGGACCCAAAGCAAATCAGCCAGTTGAAAGTCCGTAATAATCAGGGCGAAATGATTCCGTTAGGATCTTTTATTACCGTGGGTGATACGGTCGGGCCGGATCGGGTTATGCGCTATAACGGCTTTACTACGGCTGAAATTAACGGTGGCCCGGCACCAGGCTTTAGTAGCGGGCAGGCTCAGGCCGCGATAGAAAAGATTCTGGCTGAAACACTGCCACATGGTATGAGCTATGAATGGACAGAATTAACCTATCAGCAAATTCTGGCAGGTGACACCGGATTACTGGTTTTCCCACTGGTGGTGTTGCTGGTGTTCCTGGTGCTGGCTGCGCAATATGAGAGCCTACGTTTACCGCTGGTGATTATTATGATTGTGCCAATGACCCTGTTGTCTGCACTGACCGGCGTACTGATTTACGGTGGCGACAATAATATTTTCACCCAGATTGGCATGATCGTACTGGTTGGTCTGGCAACCAAAAACGCTATTCTGATGGTGGAGTTCGCCAAAGAATTACAAGAGCAGGGAATGGATGCCATGCAAGCCATTCTGCAGGCAGCGCGTTTACGGTTACGGCCCATTCTGATGACGTCTATCGCCTTTATTATGGGTGTGGTACCGATGGTGTTTTCCAGTGGTGCCGGGGCAGAAATGCGCCAGGCCATGGGAGTTGCAGTATTCTCCGGCATGATTGGCGTAACAGTGTTCGGCTTACTACTGACACCGCTGTTTTATTACGCTCTGGCTCGCCGTACAAAACGTAAAGCCGCCAGACAGCAACAGGCCGCGGCAGTGGAGGAACAACATGCGTAAATTATTCAGACCGGCAGTTGCAGCCTTAAGTATGGCGATATTAACCGCTTGTGCAGTGGGGCCTGATTATCAGGCTCCGCAACAGGT
>CAZXTH010000213.1:0-337 GCA_964643585.1 uncultured Pseudoalteromonadaceae bacterium | reverse complement strand
GCAGGCCGATACAGTACTTAACTGGTGGCAGGCGTTTAATGATGATGATCTTAACCGGCTGATTACTACGGCACTGGAACAAAATCGTACTTTAGTGCAGGCCAGAGCTAATGTTGAAAGAGCCTATGCGGCATTCCGTGATGTTCGCAGTGACCGGTTGCCATCAGGAACACTGGATGCTGGTTATCAGGCCACAGAAAACGCCACGCTGGACCCGGCCGACGATAATCTGATTAGCCGGGGTTATCGCGGCGGGCTGAACCTGAGCTGGGATATGGACTTGTTTGGCAAGTTACGGCGTGCCAGCGAAGCCGCCAGTGCTGAAGCAGCCCAGGCC
>CAZXTH010000212.1:0-6149 GCA_964643585.1 uncultured Pseudoalteromonadaceae bacterium | reverse complement strand
CGTAAAACCCTGCAATTAACCGGCACCGAGCAGTTTACCATTACAGGATTAAACAGCCTGAAACCACGGCAGCAACTGGCTGTGGAAATTCATTATGCAGATGGTAAAACCAAACGCATTGACGCCCTTTGCCGGATAGATACCGGCAATGAGCTGGCGTATTATCAGCACGGCGGCATTTTGCATTATGTGCTGCGCAAGATGATTGGCAGCGCCTGAATCTGAACAAAGTAACCGGCGGTGTTCGTGGCTGCCGGTTTTATTTTTCCTGCATAGTTGTAACTCTTCGTTTGGCATAAACCATAAAAGTGTGTTGCACCTGCTTACAATTTAGCCTTCAACTGGTATTTCATTTTGCTTTATAAGTGCTAAGCTGTTTGATATCAAAATAATATCAATATGGTGGTTTTATGATTCAGGAAAAAATAGTAAACAGCCAGTCCGGTTTCGGCATGATAGGGGTATTACTGCTTGCATTGATACTATCCATAGCCGGAGTGATAGTGCTGCCAGCATTGCTGAAGCTGCTGTGCCTGATACTGGCTTTAGTTGTGATCGTATGTTGGTTCGGCTTTTATATGGTGCATCCTAATCAGGCTGCTGTATTGCAGTTGTTTGGCCGTTATGTCGGCACCGATAAACAGAATGGTTTGCGTTGGGCTAACCCATTGTACAGTAAACAGAAGGTTTCACTGCGGGTACGTAACTTTGAAAGCAGCAAGATGAAAGTAAACGATAATGCAGGTAATCCGGTTGAAATTGCAGCAGTGGTTGTCTGGAAGGTAGTAGATAGTGCAGAAGCAGTATTTGAAGTCGACAATTATGAAGACTTTGTCAGCATCCAGAGCGAATCGGCTATCCGTCATATGGCTTCGAGCTATGCATACGATGCAGGCTCTGATGATGTGATTAGCCTGCGTAGCAGTACAGATGAAGTAACAGAACTCCTGAGAAATGAGATTCAGGCCCGCCTCAATAAAGCAGGTGTTGAGGTACTGGAAGCACGGATCAGCCATCTTGCTTATGCCCCGGAAATCGCCAGTGCGATGTTACAGCGGCAGCAGGCGAGTGCCATCGTTGCCGCTCGGCAACAGATTGTTGAAGGGGCTGTTGGCATGGTTGAACTGGCATTGCAGCGTTTGTCAGAAAACAAGGTTGTCGAACTGGATGAAGAAAGAAAAGCGGCGATGGTAAGTAATCTGCTGGTGGTGCTATGTGGTGATAATCAGGTACAGCCGGTGATCAATACCGGTAGCCTTTATCAGTAAGTAGCTTTGATCAGTAAAAATGGAGCAGTTGTGGCTAAAAAATCTTTTGCTCTGCGGGTTGATGAACAGATGCTCAGCGCCATACAGCGTTGGGCTGATGATGAATTTCGCAGTGTTAATGGTCAGATAGAATATTTATTGCATGAAGCTTTACGGCAAAGCGGGCGTTTAAAACCCAAATCAGCGGCAAAGCCTCAGTCTGACGAAGAAATATAAGTTAAGTCAGCAACTGGTAGACAATAGGTAAAGTGATAAAGCCACAGAGTATTCCAATGCCTATCAGGCCGCTGCTCAGGCGGGGAGATAACCCAGCCATGACTGCAACAGCTCCTGCTGAGATCATTGGTGGCATGGCGGCCTGAAATACTGAAATAGTTACTGCTAACCCTTCTTTACCCAGTGCTGCCCATAATCCCCAGGCCATTAACGGCATCAGCATTAATTTGGTAATAATACCAAACAGCAGTGGTTTTATTTCTTCTTTGCTAAACCGGATACTCAGGCTGCAACCAACTGCAACCATAACAACAGGAACCAGAGTCGCTGCAAAATTATCAATGATATTCTGTGCCAGCGGAGGGTAGGAGTAATTGCGTACTAACAGGCCGGCAAAGAGGGCAATAAAAGACGGAAACGTAATAATCTTTATCAGAACAGTTTTAACGTCTGGAGCTTTTACCTGCGGGCTATATAACGCAGCAATCAGCGTTGTGTAAGCCGCCAGTGCCACAAACGAACCCAACTGGTCATAAACCAGCGCATAAGGCATCGCATCATCGTCAAACAAGGCTTCGACCATTGGAAACCCCAAAAACGAAGTATTTCCCAGGGGAAGAATGATCAGTAAAGCACCGGTCATTTCCCGCGAAAAACTCAGTAACTTACTGGCAGCCAGTATAAGTAATACCACCATCAACAGCAGAAACCAGGGAGTAATGGTTGGGATCAACAGGGAAGCAGAAAACTGCAGCAGCGGAATTTTTTGCAAAATCAGTGCGGGCATAGCGATATACAGCACGTAGCGATTCAGCACATGGCTGCTGTCTGCCGGCAGAATTTTCAGCGCTTTGAGCGCAACACCGGTCAGAATATAGATAAAAATCAGATAAAAATTTTCCATAACACCCTTTTATCTACCTCCGGTTTTGAGCCTGTATAGAGCATAGCCTACCCGGATGATAAAAAATTAACAGTCAGACCTAAGTCGTAACCCGGTCTGATTTATTGTTTGCTGATTAAACTGAGATTGATGCAGTTGCTTCAGCAAGTTGTTGTTCTTTTTGTTTTTTACTCAGTTTTTTAAATGCGGCCTCTGCAACAGAAGCTGAAGAGCGATCAGGAAAAGCCTGTTGCCAGATAAGGTGTAAAGGGCCTTTCCCGCGTAATGCTTTTGCTCCGCCAGAGAGCTCCCCACAGTGCTGGCGTAACCGTCTGGATGTATCTGTGGTAATACCGGTATATAAACTGCCAGAGTGGGTACGCAGAACATACATAAACCACTTTTCGGTGGGTGTAATCATAAATAGGTTGTCAGGTCACTGTTTGTTATAATAGCGGCTTTATTTTGCCAGCCTCCGCGGCTTTTACAATCGGATTATTTATGTCATTTACTCAGTTTGAATTTGCCCCGGCGATTGTCAGAGCTCTGGATGAATCAGGCTATACAGCTCCAACTCCTGTGCAGCAGCAAAGTATTCCTCTTATTAATGCAGGCCGTGACCTGATGGCCGGGGCCCAGACGGGAACCGGTAAAACCGCAGCGTTTGTATTACCACTGCTTAACCGGCTGTTACAGCAACCGGCGGATATTCCTGCCGGGGCTGTGCGGGTACTGGTACTCACTCCAACCCGTGAGCTGGCACAACAGGTTGCAGATAATATTGACCGGTATGCCCGCTATACGACACTACGATCTGCCGTATTTTATGGCGGCGTATCTATCCGGCCGCAGTATGAACAACTCAGGCAGGGGCTTGATATATTGGTCGCTACACCAGGCCGGTTACTGGACCATATGCATCAGGGCACTGTGACGCTGCAGCAATTGGAAGTGTTAGTGCTGGATGAAGCTGACCGTATGCTGGATATGGGTTTTATTCACGATATTAAGCGTATTATGGCAAAGTTACCGGCTCAGCGTCAGACATTGCTGTTTTCTGCAACATACTCTGAAGATATCCGCAAGTTGGCGACAGAGCTTCTGAAACAACCGGCACAAGTTGATGTTACACCGGTAAACCAGACGGCTGACCGGGTGCAGCAACAGGCATTTTTGGTGGATAAACACCGTAAGCGCGAATTGTTATCTCACTTGATTGGTAGCCGTAACTGGCAACAGGTACTGGTGTTTGTGAGAACTAAGCACGGTGCTGACCGGCTGGCGAAGCAATTACAGAAAGATGGCCTGACCACTGCCGCTATTCATGGCGATAAATCTCAGGGAGCGCGGTTGAAAGCGCTGGATGATTTTAAACAGGGTAAAGCCAGAGTGCTGGTTGCGACAGATATTGCTGCCCGTGGCATAGATATCAGCGAATTGCCGCATGTAGTAAATTATGATTTACCACAGGTTGCCGAAGATTACGTTCATCGCATTGGCCGTACAGGCCGTGCCGGAAATACCGGTACGGCGTTAACATTAGTTACGCCGGAAGATATCAGTGCAGTGCAGGATATTGAAAAGCTGATCCGTCAGGTGATCCCGATGGAAGTGATGCCTGGTTATGAGCATGATCCGGATTATGTCGCGCCTGAGCAAGGTAAGGCCCGGCATAATGAACAACCGGCAAAATCAAAGCCAATGAAAAAAGGTACCCTGAAAGCCAAACTCAGAACTCAGGCATTAAAGAAATAAGTGGTAAAGCTGGTGGATGCCATAATGCCGATCAGTTAAGGTTAAGGCATCCATCACCTTACTTACGCTAACACGCCGTGAACCCTTCCGTGGGGGCTCGATTATAAACTTCATCCATGAAGTTTACCCTTGCGGGCCAGCGGAGCTGTTCAAATTCGTTCCTACGAATTTGTCAGGCATCCCTGCCTTCAACGGTTAGCTTAAAGTAAGCTGATTCCTGCTTAAGTGAACTGCATTAGGCGGATGCCAGCTTTATTCTTTATCTGCAAGTTTCTTAATATTCTCATGGATCTTAAACAGCACTATCAGCAGTTCGCACCAGATCCTTGCGCCAACGGCACCAGCCAGCATAATGCCTATACCAAACAGAAACTTACCAAAAGTAAGGCCCCCATAACCGGCAAACATTGCATTAAAGCCAGACAATACCGCGAACAGTAATAGCAACCAGTAGACAAAAGTGATTATTTTAGGGGTGAGCATGCTGTCAAAAAAGAAAATATCCCTCATTGGTTTCTCCTTAGTTATTGTTATTGCTGTTTAAAGGTATGAGCTTCAGCAGTATAGTCAAGATAAATCAATGCAGTAGCTAAGAGAAAATAAATTCAGCTGCGGTAGAGTGTTTTAATCAGATGATAACCAAACTGGGTTCTTACCGGTCCCTGAACTTCCAGCAACGGGCCTTTAAACACCGCTTCAGAGAATGGCCTGACCATATCACCTTTACGGAACTCACCCAGATCTCCGCCTTTTTTACCTGAAGGACAAAGCGAATGTTGTTTAGCCAGTTTGCTGAAGTCTGCTCCTTTAGCCAGTTGTTGCTTTAGCTTTTCGGCTTCTTCACGGGTTTTCACCAGAATGTGCAGAGCGCAGGCTTTAGACATGATTGTGCATCCTTAGCAAAATAATCAGTTATTTTATCAGACCCTGGTTATGCGCTGCATCAAATAAAATTATATTAGTTTTTATTTTAGGTACATTTATGCCCGGTATTAAGCTATGGTAAAGAGTGAAATGCTATACCTGTCAGCAGTATTGCAAATAGCATAGAGACGAATCTTATCCTCAGGAGGTATTGTGATGGCAATTAATGGAAAAGTGGCGCTGGTTACTGGTGCAGGTCAGGGGATCGGCCGGGCAATAGCATTACGGCTGGCAAAAGACGGTGCAGACATTGCGCTGGTGGATCTGAAAGATGACAAAATTAAAACGGTAGCAGATGAGATTAAAGCTCTGGGCCGTAAGGCTGTAACCTTTACTGCCGATGTCAGTGACCGTGATGCAATTTTTGCTGCAGTAAACCATGCTGAAAAAGAGCTGGGCGGCTTTGATATTATCGTCAATAACGCGGGGATCAGTCAGGTCAATCCGTTGCTGAAAGTGACACAGCAGGAAGTGGAAAAGATTTATAAAATCAATGTGCAAGGTGTGCTGTGGGGGATTCAGGCTGCAGCCGAGAAATTTAAAGCACGTAAGCAAAAAGGCAAGATTATTAATGCTGCGTCTATTGCCGGACATGAAGGTTTTGCACTATTGGGTATTTATTCCTCTACCAAATTTGCCGTGCGGGCATTAACTCAGGCTGCTGCAAAAGAACTTGCAAGCTCTGGCATTACAGTTAATGCCTACTGTCCAGGCGTTGTTGGTACTGATATGTGGGTGGATATTGATAAACGGATGTCGGAAGAAACCGGAGCCAAAATCGGCGAAACCTATGAGAAATATGTTGGTGGTATAGCGTTAGGCCGCGCTGAAACACCGGAAGACGTTGCTTCTTTCGTTTCTTATCTGGCAGGCCCGGATTCTGACTATATGACAGGCCAGGCACCGCTGATTGATGGTGGTTTGGTTTACCGTTAATTATATGCAATAGAAAAAGCCAGCTGTATAAGCTAACGCCGTTCACTTAAAGCAGGAATCAGCTTACTTTAAGCTAACCGTTGAAGGCATGGATGCCCGAGGGGCTGTTGATCTTTGGTGATGGTTTTTGCAGCTATTTGTCTGGCATTTATACAAGGCAGAGCCTG
>CAZXTH010000211.1:5649-6156 GCA_964643585.1 uncultured Pseudoalteromonadaceae bacterium | reverse complement strand
CGACCACAGCAGGATGGCGGCCTTGTACAGCCACAGCGGCAGGGCGAGCAGCCAAATGCGGTACAGCTGGATGATATTCGCTTTGACACCCGCAGCAGCTTTAACTGGTCAGCGGTAATTATTGTGCTGATTCTGGCGGCGTTTTACACCGTCTGGTGGTAACAGATAACAGGAGTTTACAACATGAAAAAATCATCAATTACCCTGCTGCTGACAGCCAGCCTGTTTGCCTCGGTGGCTCACGCTACCACACCGCAACCAGCCCAGGTACGTGACGGCGTACTGCAATGGCAGAACGGCGAAGAAGTGACGCTGTTCGGCGTAAATTACAGCGCACCTTTTGCCTATGGCTACCGCGCACTGACCCGGCTGGATGCTGATATCCGCCACAGCATTGATATGGATGTAGAGCATATTGCCCGGCTGGGGCTGGATGCTTACCGTATTCACCTGTGGGACAAAGAGCTGACCGACAGCCAAGGCAACCTGCTGCAAAATGCTCATCTG
>CAZXTH010000211.1:0-5639 GCA_964643585.1 uncultured Pseudoalteromonadaceae bacterium | reverse complement strand
CTTGTCGATTTATGTGTATATCTGTGTCCCTGTCCTTAGCTCATGTTGTCCTTGCACCATGCATGTGTCTATTCATCTGGAACTGTTTGATTACCTGCTGCTGAAACTGCAACAGAAAAACATCCGCGTGATTATTACCCCGCTCAGTTGGTGGGGCAGTGGCTACCCGGAGCCCGACCCGCAGGAAAGCGGTTTTGCCGTCGGTTACAGCAAAAACGATATGAACGAACGGCCAGATATGATTGCGGCTCAGCAAAACTATCTGCGCCAGTTAATGGCGCATGTTAACCCGCATACCGGGTTAAGCTATGCGGCCGATCCGAACATTATTGCTTTTGAGCTGTTTAACGAACCCAAGCACGCCACCGCCCCGCAGCAAAGTGCCGCTTATGTAGATACGTTAATCCGCACTATGCGCGATAGCGGCGTCACCAAACCGCTGTTTTACAATATCAGCGAGCAGGGGAATGACCAGCCGTTTGCTACCGCCATTTGCCATAGCCGCATCGACGGTATTGCTTACCAGTGGTATCCGACCGGGTTGCTGAAATACAGCGAACTGCAAGCCAATGTGCTGCCGCAGGTGGCGCGTTATTCTGATCCATTCCGCTCGATTGATGCCTGTAACAGCAAAGCGCGGATGGTATATGAATTTGATGCCGCCGATGTCGGCGTGTCGGTCATGTATCCGGCGATGGCGCGCAGCTTCCGCTCGGCCGGTTTTCAGTGGGCAACCCAGTTTGCTTATGATCCGGCAGCGATGGCACATACCAATTCCGACTACAACACCCATTTTCTGAACCTGCTGTATACGCCAGCCAAAGCGGTCAGCCTGAAAATTGCTGCCGAAGCATTCCGCAGCCTGCCACGTAACTACGCGGCAGCGGCGTATCCGGCCAATAATCAGTTTGCCGGTGTCACGCTGAATTATCAGCAAAACAGCAGTGTGCTTAACCACGACGATAAATTCTTCTACAGCAACAGCACCAGTGAAAAGCCGCAAAGCCCGAAAAAACTACAGCAGATTGCCGGTGTCGGTAATTCACCGCTGGCGCAGTATCAGGGTACAGGCGCCTATTTTCTGGATAAACAAACAACTGGCGTATGGCGGTTAGAAGTGTACCCGGATGTACAGCAACTACAGGACCCTTACCAGAACTCCAGCCTGCGCCGCGAAGTGGCACGCTTATATGCTGGTGAGCGCCAGCTTACGCTGCAACTGCCGGATTTAGGCAAAGGCTATTATCTGCAAGGGGTTAACCAAGGTAATACCGCACAACAACGCGCTAACAATGGCGCCGTTACAGTAAAGCCGGGTGTGTATCTGTTAGCCAAAGATCAAAAGCAGTTAAGCAAACTGTCTGATATCAATACTGCGTTTTATCTGCCTGCAACCGTACAAAGCGAGCCGCAAATCAGCGTTTGGCATCAGCCACAGCGCCAGGCCAGTTTAAATGAAACCATCCGCTTTACTGCCAGCATCGGTGCGATTAAAGCACCAGAGCAGGTACAGCTGATGGTGCGTTATCTGGGGCATAATGGTTTTACTGCATTGCCGATGCAACGTAGTGAACAGAATCAGTACCAGGCCAGCCTGCCAACTGACTGGCAACGCAGCGGCGTACTGGAATATGCCATTACCGTGACTGATAACGGCAATACCGTTACGTTCCCCGGTGGGGCTACCGGTTCGCCGCAAGACTGGGATTTTGTCACTGCCGCACCTTACTGGAATGTACAGCTACAACCGGCAGGTACGGCGATTGCGTTGTTTGATGCCACGCTGGACCGGCAGGTCAATCTGTATCCGAAAGATGGCCGGGTAGAGCAGCATCTGGTGAGTGGTCAGCAGGGTAAAGGGCTGGCTATGCAACTGGGGCTGGATGGCCTGACCGACAGCAAGAATGATTGGTTATTGCGTACTACACTGGCGGCAGATAACCGCCTGCAAGCCCGTGATCTGAGCAAATACAATGCACTGGCAGTAAAAATTCGCGCAGTACAGCAACCGGAACAGGTTGAACTGGCACTGCTGGATGCCGACGGCCTGGCATATGGTACGGAATTGCAGGTCAGTACCGACTGGCAATATCTGTTAATACCGCTGACGATGCTACGCAGCACCGATACGGTAATGACACAGGCCTATCCAACCTTTATGCCAGTGCTGCTAAAAGCAGAACAACCAGGCACCGTATTGCCGGAGAAAACCGACCTGCGCCAGCTACAAGGGCTGCAATTACGCTTCAGCACCGACGCCTACCCGCAGGCAGAGCGTAAAGGCTGGCACGGCATAGAACTGGCAGAAGTTAGCCTGATCCGCCGCTGATCCAGCATTTACGGATAAGCCGTTTTCCAGCTTATCCGCTTTAAAAATAAGCTAAAGCAAACAATGCCGTTCACTTAACGTGAACGGCATTGTTTTTTACGCGCATCTTCATTAAATAATTTTAACAGTTGTGGTTAAAAAATTTATTGATAGCTGGTGTTTTTCTGGTTAATTTGCAGAATATGAAAATTTTGAAGGCAGTCAACATAGAGTTTTAAATACTGTGCTTTTTATAAAATTTCTATGTTTTCTTGAAGGAGTAATAATGTCAATCGAAATAATAAAAAATGAAATATTTCAGTTTTTAGATTCTGAGCAGCCTGAAGTTATTGCTATCAAAGGTGAGTGGGGTGTTGGAAAAACTTTTAGTTGGAAGAGCTTTCTTAAAGAAGCCAGCTCTGAAGGTAAAGTTAAGCTCGAACTTTACTCATACGTTTCTCTTTTTGGAATTAACTCATTAGAAGCATTTAAATATGCGATTTTTGAAAATGTAATAAATAAAAACATCATCGGTTCTGATGCTAGCATTGAAACCTTCAGGAATAATTCTGTTAGTCTTTTAAAGTCCTTAGGAAGGAGTTATTTCGGTTTTTTTAAAGAGGTTCCTATAGTTAACTCATTTGGTTCTGCAATAGAGGCTATTTCATTTTTATCACTAAACAAAACAATTGTTTGTATTGATGATTTAGAAAGAAAAGGTAATGGTTTAGAAGTTAAAGACATTTTAGGTTTGGTGTCTCAATTAAAAGAACAAAAGAGATGCAAGGTAGTTATTCTTCTGAATAATGATGAGGATTGTTTGGGTGACTATGAAAAATATCGAGAAAAAGTAGTTGATATTGAACTTGCGTTTTCTCCAGATCCTGACGAGTGTGCGGCGATAGCATATTCTGAACAGACACCTATTCATACTAAGTTGAGAGAGTTAACAGCAAGTCTTGGAATCCGAAATATCCGCATACTTAAGAAAATAGAGCGATTAGCTACTTTAGCTTTTCCTTTAACAGAAGAGTTTGAGCCAGAAACATTAGATCAAGTTTTACATTCGTTAGTGCTATATGCATGGAGCCATTTTTGCTCAACAGCAAATAAGGAAATTCCATCTTTAGAATTTATCACGAGATCAGATCATGCCTTTTTCGGTATCGTGGATGAAAAACTCACTGAGCAAGAAAAGAAGTGGCAGAATATTTTGGAAGCGTACAATTATCAGTTCACCGATGAATTGGATATGTTCTTAGTTGAAGCAGTTAAAACAGGCTGCTTTTTTGAAAATGAATTCAAAGAGAAAGCCGCATTTAGAAATAAGCAAATAGTGGCATCTAAATCTGAGGGGTCTTTTTCAAAAGCATGGCGACTTTATCACGATTCTTTTGATGATAATGCTGACGAAGTTATAAGTGGGTTGTATGATAGTTTTAGGAATAATTGTAAATATATAACCCCTGTTAATTTGAATGGAACTGTCTCACTGTTTAGAGAGTTAGGTGAAGATGGAAAAGCATCTGAAATAATTGATATTTATATAGAAATTAGGAAAGGTGAAAAGGAAGTTTTTAATATAGAAAATAATTTTTACGGTGAAAATATTGATGTGGAATTAATGGAGAAATTTAATTTTGAATATAATAGATCAGTTAAGACTGAGACAGCAAAACAAGTATTAAACCGGATAGCAGGAAAAGATGCCTGGAACAAAAGTGACGAAGTAGTATTAGCGAATACATCGATTGATGATTATTATCATTTATTCAAATCAGAAACAGGCAGCCACTTGTCGTCATTTGTGAGAACTTGTTTGAAATTTGGTCAGTCTAATGGTTCAAGTGAGCAACAAAGGGAGATTTCTAAAAGGGCTACAGATGCGCTAAAAAGAGTTGCTGCTGAGAGCGAAATTAACAAAAGGCGAGTTAAAAAGTTCGGTGTGAGTATTGAAGATACATGACACATATGTACCTGTCTAGAGTCAGTGTGTAGCACTTGTTCTCTGGTTGCTAGTATGTTGTTCATTAGCAAAATAGACAACTTCATCTTTCACATGGTTACCTAGTGGCAGCCTGCAGAGCATGGTATCGGGTGATCTCTATTTCAAGCTCAATAAACTCTGCTGATATCAGTGGCACCAGACATTTATCAGTTTAACCTGTTTATTCAAGGTGCCTCTTAAATATTATCGATACTATAAAGTTTTTACAGTTATCTTCACCAGCTTTAGCACTACCGGCCGCACAGTCAGTACGCAGAGAAAAGCACATGGCATGGCGATTTGATAAGCTTGCCATACCAGTGTTAAGTAATCGTCAGTAAAACCATTATTACTTGCTGTAATCAGCAGGCACATCAGAAACGCCATAATTGCCGCCATATAAAATGAAAACGCGACGGGTAGGTATTTTGCCGGTAACTTTCGCGATCGTGCGGTCATTAGCTTTATTTCAGGCTGGTTTTCCATGGTAGGTCATCCTTTAAGGTGTGATGTTGGGCCTATTTTAAAGCTGAGCATTGGCAGTGAGTAGATGCGTAAAGCTATATAGAGTAGTAAGCTTAAGTGATGAATGGCGCTTTATTGTGAGTTAAAGCTTATGGATAGCTTGCGCGGTATCGAGTGTTTTGTGAAAGCGGTACAGGCTGGCAGTATTGCTGGTGGGGCAAGGCGTCTGGCAATCAGCCCGGCTGCTGCCAGCCAGAATATTGCCCGGCTTGAAGAGCAACTTGGCGCCCGTTTGCTAACCCGGACTACCCGCAGCCTGGCACTGACGGAAAGCGGGCAGGCTTATTTTGAGCGGGTACAGGAGCTGATCCATGAGCTGGAACTGGCAAATCAGGCTGTCAGTACGGTAAATGACGAACCCAGAGGGCGGCTGTGTATTGCTTCTTCCGCTGCATTTGCCCGCCATATTCTGGCGCCTTTGCTGCCTGGTTTTAACCGGCGCTATCCGCAGATCAGCACCGAGCTGCTCACTACCGACCGCAGAGTGGATCATATTAAAGAAACGGTTGATGTCAGTATCCGGATTAAAACGGCACTGGAACCCGGGCTGATTGCCAGACGAATAGCCTGTGTACCTTCTATATTCTGTGCGTCACCGGATTATCTGAACCGTTCAGGCAGGCCTACAACCCCGGAGCAATTGCGCGAACATGATTGCCTGGTATTTCGCTATCCGGTTGATGGCCGCTTTTTAAGCTGGGGTTTTATCCGCAATGGGCTCCGGTTTGATGCTGAAGTCAGGGCGGCCATGATCAGTGACGATATTGATGCGCTGGCTGCCATGGCGGTCGCGGGAGGCGGTATTACCCGGTTGGGTGC
>CAZXTH010000210.1:4446-6178 GCA_964643585.1 uncultured Pseudoalteromonadaceae bacterium | reverse complement strand
CCATAAAGGGGCCTATTCATTTGAAGGTGCACCGGAGGCAACTCATATTCTGCGTGCAATACACCAGATAGATGAGCAGCTGTTACCTGCTTTTGATTTGTCATCCGGGCGTGATGCTGAGCAGCATCTGACATTGTTGCGCGATTTACGCGAACAGGTTAAAGCGATTCGTTTTCAGCTGGATGCGTTATTTGAGCGACATCAGGAGCTGGAAGGTGGCCGGGATGTGCTGACCCGTTTGCTGAACCGTAAATTCCTGCCTGCTGTTTTATCAAAAGAAGTGAGTTTTTCCCGCCAGTATCAGACATTGTTTGCGGTGATGGCGATAGATATTGATCATTTTAAGCAGATTAACGATAACTTCGGCCATGAAGCCGGCGATATGGTATTGCAGCAAATTTCGGCTTTACTCAGTAATAACTGCCGTAGCGGTGATTACCTGTTCCGTCTGGGAGGGGAAGAGTTTCTGATTGTGCTGGTAGATATTGATACGGCCGATGCTGCCAAAGTGGCAGAGAAAATTCGCCGTCAGGTAGAGAATGAAAGTTTCCTGTTGCCAAGAGAGCAGGTGATACACCTGACGGTTAGTATCGGGCTGGCAATGCATAGCGGACATCCTGATTATCAGCAAACCCTGCGCAGTGCCGATGAAGCGCTCTATCAGGCTAAGGATCAGGGGCGAAACCGGGTAACGGTAGCTGTGTAAGCCTTACCGGCGTACCGGTAATTTTTTCTGATGGTGTTCAGAAAAGAACGATATAAAAATAAAAATTCATTATAAAACATAAGTTTAAAATAATTCCCTGGCTGGCACGGCTTTCGCAGTTCTGTTAATGCACACCATCATCAACAGGAGGCGTTATGTTAGGTTGGGCATTAACTTTTCTGATTATTGCACTAATTGCAGCATTGCTGGGCTTCGGTGGTATTGCCGGTGCAGCTGCGGGTATTGCCAAAATTATTTTCTATATCTTTATTATACTGTTAGTGATATCGCTGGTGGCGAATGCCGTGCGAGGGCGCGGGCCTAAGCTGTAACGCACCGGCAAGTTGTCTGTAACAGGAGAATAGCTGTGCGGGTTGCTGTTTATTATGCTGTTGCCGGAGCCGGTTGTCTGCTGCTGGCGGCTATTATGCCGCACTGGTTGCTGCAGTTGCTGACCGGTTGGTCCGGTTTGTCCTTGCTGGTTGTAAGTTCTGCCTATGGCTTTAATACGGCCGGGATATTCCGTAAAAGGCGGGATGGTACCATTCCTTTTTATATCCGCTGGTTATTTATTCCTTTTCTGAGCGGGGTTCATCTTTATAACCGTTATGTTCGCAGTCGCGACAAGGTTCCACCGATACAGCAGATAGAACCGGGTATTTTTCTGGCTGGCCGCTTATCAGTGGATGATGTGGAAACACTGAAACAGTTAGGTGTTGTGGCGGTACTGGATGTCACTGCTGAGTTTGATGCGCTTGACTGGTCACTGGTAAGCGAGGGCATTGATTATCTGAATATTCCGGTACTGGATCACGCTACACCTTCTGCGCAGCAGCTGGCACGGGCTGTTGGCTGGTTACAGCAGCAGCGGCGCCAGAAGCGCTCAGTGCTGGTGCATTGTGCTCTGGGGCGTGGCCGGTCAGTTATGGTGCTGGCTGCGTTTCTGCTGTATTGCCATCCTGAACGGGAAGTCACTGATGTACTGCAACAGATTGGTAAAGTCAGAACAACAGCCCGTCTTAACCG
>CAZXTH010000210.1:1832-4436 GCA_964643585.1 uncultured Pseudoalteromonadaceae bacterium | reverse complement strand
AAAGCTTTAGAGCATTGGGCAAGGCAGCAGGAAGATAAACCGCAATTGGCAGCCTGGCTGATTGTGAACCCGGTTTCCGGCGGAGGCAAATGGCAGCAGTATCAGCAGGAAATTTGTGCGTTACTCTCTCCCTATTATGCGCTGACTATTTTACTGACCGACGATAAACATAATGGAACCCAGCAGGCGGAACTGGCTCTGGCTGATGGGGCGTCAGTGGTTATTGCCTGTGGTGGTGATGGTACTGTAACTGAAGTTGCCGCAGCACTTACCGGCCGTAATTGTAAGCTGGGTATTATTCCTTTAGGTACGACCAATGCGCTGGCACATGTTTTATGGGGCTGGCAGTCAAAAGCGATGCCCGTAGAGTCGGCCTGCTGCAATATTATTGAAGGTTACTGCAGTGCAGTGGATACAGCACGTTGTAATGAACAGCTAATGTTACTGCTGGCCGGAATAGGGTTTGAGCAACAAATGATTGAACAGGCTGATCGCGGGCGTAAAGATGAACTGGGGCAACTGGCCTATCTGCATGGTTTGTGGCAGGCAATTAATCAGAATCAGCGACTGACATTATGGGTCAGTTTTGATGAGCAACCTGAACAGGAACTACAAACCAGCAGCCTGGTTGTTGCCAATGCCGCCCCTTTTACCACTGTGCTGGCGCAGGGAGAAGGTGAACCTGATATGGCCGATGGCCTGCTGGACGTCACCTGGCTGTTGCCCTCAGAGGAACCGGGAAAACATATGCTTAGTTTGGCAGAGCTGCTGCTGGCCGGTCTGACCCGGGCTTCACTGAAGCTGACCTGCCAGCATAACCGGGTTCGTGAAATCCGCATCAGATCTGCTGATGGCCCTTGTAAATATGCGATTGATGGTGAGATTTACAGCGCGGACGCACTGCATATCAGGATTGAGCCGGCTTCATTGCAGGTTTTCCGGCCAGCACCGGATTAGTGATGTTCGCGCTAGTCACCATCTTGCTGATACTTTTCCAGCTTGTTGTACAGGGTTTTAACACTGATACCCAGTTGCTGGGCGGTATCAGTTTTATTGCCTTCATTCTGTTGCAGGGTATTGAGAATGGCAGCTTTCTCAATTTCTTCCAGTGGCATCCCTGCCGGAATGGCTGAGTGGCCAGGGTTTTCCGGGAATTCCGATTCAATAATCAGGTGCTCTGGCAAAATAGTGCTGTCAGCCAGAATAAATGCTCTTTCGATAGTATGTTTCAGCTCTCTGACGTTACCTGGCCAGCGGTGCTGTTTCAGCATGTTCAGGACACAGTCTGATAAGGTTTTACGCTGCTGTTCCTGAATATTGCGGTAAGCCAGAAAATGCTGGGCCAGCCCTGTGATATCTTCTGCTCTGTCCCGTAACGGTGGCACCCTTACCGGAAAGTGTGCCAGCCTGAAATATAAGTCCTCTCTTAGTAAGCCCTGACTTACTGCCTGTAAAGGGTCGCGGTTAGTAGCCGCAACAATACGTACATTCGCTTTACAGGCCTGGCTTGACCCTACCGGGCGATATTCATGATTCTCCAGTACCCGTAGCAGTTTCACCTGATGCTCCAGTGGCATTTCGGTAATTTCATCCAGAAATAGTGTTCCGCCTTCTGCCTGTTCAAATACTCCGGCATGGGTTCTGTGAGCGCCGGTAAAAGCGCCTTTCTGGTGACCGAACAGTTCGCTGTCTGCCAATTCAGGGCTCAGCGAACCGCAGTTGATAGCAACAAACGGCTGATTAACCCGGTAGCTGGCCTGATGCAGAGTATTGGCGACCAGTTCTTTGCCTGTGCCACTTTCACCGATAACCAATACGTTTGCTTCAGTCACTGCTACTTTGCGGATAGTGCGATACAGCTTTTGCATTGCCCGGGAAGAGCCTGCCAACTGACCAAATTGATCGAGCCGGGTAGTTAACGGAGCCGATGTCTGATTCTGGCAAACAGAAAGCTGCTCAGCTATATCGTTCAGAGTATCTGCGACAATATCGATGTGTTCCGGGTCCCTGATCAGAATACCGGCTCCGCGGCGCATAATTCTGTCCAGCGCAGGATCTATTGCCTGGCTGAGAAAAATAAAGTCGGTTTCAGAGAAAACATTGCTCTGACAAAGCTGATGGCTGTCTTGTTCTGTCAGGCTGTCAGTGGCAATGATGGCTGCATCAAATGGCTGAGCGAGTACCTGCTCAGCCCATGATTGATCGTCGTGGCTTCTTACCAGCATAAAGTGTTTTAAAGAGGGCAGTTGTAATAATCCGGCAGCAAAATCAGAGCTTTCAACATGCAGGAATAGTCTTGGCTTTTTCATACCGGGCGTCCTTTATTCCGGAGATACAGCTTCCGCACTGTAAAATTGACAAGGGAACAGAGTAAAAATTACCTGTGCTCTGAGTATGGCAGAAATTCTTTACCTTAAAACAGGATGTTAGGTTCTGGTACGTGAATTGAATATGAATACTGCGGAGACGCTGATAGCAGGAAGGGATAAAGCTATGTTTACAGGTACTGAAAAGCTGGTTTCTGTGCAGGATAAACAACTGCTGCAGCAGTTACTTGGCGTGTGCAATAGTGGTTTGGTTTTGTGCCGGCAATCTGCAAGGCTG
>CAZXTH010000210.1:0-1822 GCA_964643585.1 uncultured Pseudoalteromonadaceae bacterium | reverse complement strand
GTTTAACTGTAATGCATACCATGCTGCTATGCCGGCTTGGTTTATTACTCCGGGGGTTGCGACAGACTGAGATTCGCTGGTCACGGCGTTATTACCGGCTGCCGGCGGTAGCGGCTGGTTCTCAATCATTATTGTGTTGTTTGACTGAGCATCTGCAGTGCCTTTTACAGTTATTCAAACATGCGATGCAATGCTTGGGTAATCGCCGGTTGTTGTATCCGCTGTCAGCAATGGCCGCTGAAGTCCAGATGGCCTACGACCGTTTGCTGCCGTTACGCAAACTACCCGCCATTAGTTATGTTTCCCAGGTATGTCATTAAGGAAATTATTACATGGTTGCCGGAAATTTTTTCTGTTTCAGCAAAGGGTGATATAGCAGATTTTATATGTTTTTCTTTTATATTCAGCATATTAAAAATATGGCATTAAACTGGCAAAAGTATCTGCGTATCACAACAAAGGAGCTTGTTATGAAAACTGTAATTCGTTCATTTATGCTGGTGTTAGCGCTGGGTGTATCTTCTGCTGCTGTAGTAGCGGGTACCGCCGGAGATGTCTGGATTGAGGGAAAAGCCAAGGGCATTATGGTGCTGAATTCTGATCTGAAGTCTTCGGATATTTCTACTGATGTTAAAGACGGTAAGGTTACGCTGACAGGTTCAGTGCCAACCAAAGTAGAAAAGGCATTAGCGGAAGAGCTGGTTGCCGGCCTGGATGGTGTTAAAAGTGTTGATAACCGCTTAAAGGTTACTACGGGCGATGATGATAAAAGCGGTAGCTGGACTGGTGCGGTAAAAGATTCAAAAACAGCAGCAGTGATTAAAACTCGTCTGTTATTTGAATCTGAAATCAAAGGCACCGACATTAATGTTGATGTAAAAGATAATGTGGTAACACTGAGTGGTCAGGTAGAGAGCTCTGCTCAGAAAGAGTTGGCGCTGAAAATTGCAGAAAACGCCAATGATGTTACCCGTGTAGTTGATAAGCTGAAAGTACGTTCTTAATGGTAAAAGGCCGGAGTATTACCGGCCTTTTGTTTTTATGGTGGTCAGACGGCTGATGAATGATCGTTTTGCTGTTTTCGCAATATAGCTGCAAATTCTTCAGCACTCACCGGCTTACTGAAATAATAGCCCTGACAAAGATCGCAATTTTTCTGTTTCATAAACTGCAGCTGGGCTGCCGTTTCTACTCCTTCTGCCAGTACTTCAAATTTCATACTGTGGGCCAGTTCAATAATGGCGGAGGCTATTTTCTGGTCATCTTGTGACTGAGGAATATTTTCAATAAAGCGCCGGTCAATTTTTAGCCGGTTCAGTGGCAGATGTTTCAGATAAGCCAGAGAAGAGTAACCGGTACCAAAGTCATCAATTGACAGCGTAATGCCTGCTTTGCGTAACTGGTGTAAAACGCCGATAACTTTTTCTTTATCTTCCATCAGCGTACCTTCGGTGACTTCCAGCTCAAGCCTGCTGGCCGGAAAACCGGTTTTTGCCAGTATCTCTTTAATCTGCTGCTGTAAGTCGCCACGGTTGAACTGTTGTGGTGAAACATTAACGGCCAGCTGAATTGGCGGCAAACCTTCATCCAGCCACATTCTGCCCTGGGCACAGCTGTGCTCTAGTACCCAGTTGCCGATAGCGTGGATCAGCCCGCATGATTCTGCCAGAGGGATAAACATATCCGGCAGAATCCAGCCATGTTCGGGATCCTGCCAGCGCACCAGAACTTCAGCACCGACAATTCTGTCTGTGCGTAATGCTATTTGTGGCTGATATAAACAGACCAGCTGTTGTTTGTTGATAGCCTTACGCAATCTGAC
>CAZXTH010000209.1:0-6184 GCA_964643585.1 uncultured Pseudoalteromonadaceae bacterium | reverse complement strand
CACTTACCGGGGTATTAATAAGGTAATGCCGTGCTTCAGCCAGGACAATTTTTTGCCGTCTGACCGGAACCCAGCCAATACTGACGATATAATCGCGTTTCTCATTTAAACCGGTTAATTCCATATCCAGCACCAGAAATGGGCATTCGGTAGCCAGTGTTTGAGCAACAGGAATAGCTTCGTCGTTAAACAGACGAACAGTTTCATGGATAACCTGCGGTTTGCGGCTTAACCATTGCAACATCTTATAACTCCCGACAGAAACGGAATTTCAGCGATGCCTGAGCGTTGCTGATAACCGCAAAACTGTCTTTGAGCTGATGGCGCTGTAAACCTGATAAGGTTGCCGGGTCTAGCAAGTTAGTGACATCGTGGCCTTGTTGTAAATCTTGCTGATGCTTATCCCAGCGCATCTGTGCCAGAATATCAAAAGCATCTGACAGATTCTGGGTATCTTTGCTTTCCATCACACCCAGTGCAGTCAGTTTTTTAAGCCTTTCCCGGGTATTGATTTCGCTGATTCCGGCAGATAATGCATATACCCGAACCAGATCCGTTACCAGGCTGATACCACGTTTTTTCAGATCCAGTCCTTTTTTGTGTTTTCCGTCTTGCTCCAGAATAAAGTTTTTCAGGAAACCGAGCGGGGCAGTGCGTTGCAGAGCTGTTTGTGCCAGATGAAGCAGGAATAATGGATTGTTAGTCCGGGCCAGAATATCCTGATGCAGAGCATTAAACAGGCCTTTGCTGCCATCAATTATCCTCAGGTCAAAGAAGATGCTGGCATTAAGTAATGCGTCTGGTGTGGGAGAGTTCAACCACTGAGCAAACTTACGTGACCATCCTTTCAGGCTGAGGCGTAATGCCGGGTTACTGGCCATAATATTGCCAGGGCAAAGACTGACACCACAGCGGGCCAGACCCTGACAGACAAACTCTGCCAGTTCCGCAAAGTATTTGCCGATTTCACCAACCGGTTCTTTTTCAAGCAGCAGGGCATTATCCTGATCTGCATTCAAGCTTTGATCCATTCGTGCCTGAGAGCCAAACGCCAGCCAGCTGAATACACAGGGTGGCTCGCCCAGTTTTTGCTGGGCCAGTTTCAGCAGGCGCTGGGTTAGGGCATCAGTGATTGTCGTAATGATATGACCAGCTTCATAAGCTGGTACTTGCTGCTTACTGAGCGTCTGAGCCAGATTAGCTATCTGGAGGCTGCATTGTTCCAAACCTTCAATAGTTGTCTGGCGGTGAATTTCACCAATCAGGTATACCGGGTGATCCTGTTGTGCCCGGATGATATCCGTAGCTGTGATCATGCTGTAACCCAGCCCATCTTCAGTCACTGGTAGGTGATGGATGTTATGTTGGCTCATCAGTTGGATGGCTTCAAACAGGTAAGCATGTTTGTCGATAGTATGCGGCTGGCGGGTCATGATTTGCTGCACCTGAGTGCTGGCCGGCAGATTACGCGCAAGTACCCGGCTACGTAGATCCCTATCTGTAATAATCCCTACCAACCGTTCACTTTGTTCTACCATCAGTGAGGAAACTCTGGTGTCACTCATGAGTACCGCAGCTTGTTGTACGGTTTGCTCCGGCGAAATGGCTATCTTTCTGCCTTGCACAACATCGCTGATTTTCAGTGTGAAACGTGAGGAGCCCTGTTGTTCTTTGTATTGGTGCAGGCGGCGGCTGAATAGGCGCTGGAAGAATAGATCTACATTTTTATACTGATGGCGGCATTGATGGAAAATTTCAGCATTCAGCCAGTAGACCAGGCTATCTTCTTCACAGATCAGGGTATCCATATCCTGCAGGCCTGTCAGCAGGAACTGGTAACCATAAAAATCACCTTCTTGTAATTTAGACAGCAACTGCTTCTGATCGCTGTACAGCGCAAAAGTACCGGTACGGATAATCATCAGCTTATCCTGTTCCGGTTGCACCTGTTCCTGTTCCCGGTAGTAATACACGGTAATTTCGCTGGCCAGTGCGTTAAGTACGTTCTGATTCAGCTGATCAAAAGGGGTAGTGTGTGCAAGAAACTTTGATACTTCGGCAACTTCCATAAATTCCCCCACCATAATAGGTAAACTGTAGCAAAGAGAGGGAACTTACGGGTAGCAGACTTTAGTCTCAGGATGGCTGCTTTTCTGCTTTGTAACTGCAGACAGCATTTAATAATTCGTCGCTACTATCAAGAATATGCCAGTGAGGGCTTAGTATTTCTCCGGCTTGGGGGATTGGTAAGTCGTTACTGAAATCGGCTCTGGCTTGTTTAGCGCAGTAAAACACTTGTGACATGCGTCTGGCCGGGTTATGGCGTTCAAAGAAATATAAGTCGACCAGTAGCAGGTCTGGGTTCTGCTGATTGGCGGTTGCATTGCCCATATCAGCTGCGATAAAGCGCAAAACCTGAGGTTTTACATAGCTCCATGGGCGCCAGAATGTAGTTTGCATAATAGGTTTAGCGACAACCACTCCTTGTGGTAGGCGGTCAGCCTGATGCTCAAACCAGGTATATTCGCTATAAATCTGAAACGCCATCATACCCGCGCCAGCGGCAACAGGAATCAGCCAGCGAGGTAAACGCTTACGACTGATAGCTCTGGCCAGTAAAGCTATACCAGCCATTCCCAGACCAGCAAAAACAGTTGCGAGAAATTCCCAGAACATAAAACCTCTTTCGTTTTGAAATAAAACGGGCTCTCATTTGAAAGCCCGTGAATCAACATTAATAGATTATTATCTTTTACTGCATATTAGTGATCGATAGCTTGTCCGGCACCTGTAGGGTAACGAACACTTTCAACCAATTCCTGAATTTCTACAGGAGGCTCTTCAGTTGCATAGGATACTGCAAATGCCACTGCGAAGTTAATAATAGCCCCAATTGTACCGAAAGACAGTGGAGATATGCCAAGTAACCAGTTATCAGGAGTATTAGCAAAAGTTGCTGTGCCTGGAATAAAAAACCAGCCAAGATACAGGAAAATATACACACAAGTTGAGATAGAACCTGCCAGCATACCTGCTACAGCACCTTTGCTGTTAATGCGCTTAGAAAATATCCCCATCATCAGAGCTGGGAATATTGAGGCCGCAGCAATACCAAATGCTAATGCAACAACTTGCGCTGCAAAGCCCGGAGGATTCATGCCAAGCCAGGTTGCAACCACAATAGCAACTGCCATAGATATTCTGGCTGCTAATAATTCTCCTTTTTCTGTTATTTTGGGGTTTATTGAGCCTTTAATCAGGTCATGGCTAATTGCAGAGGATATTGCCAGTAATAAACCAGCTGCAGTTGATAGTGCTGCTGCCAAGCCACCTGCCGCAATTAAACCAACTACCCAGCCTGGGAGATTTGCAATTTCAGGGTTAGCTAATACCAGAATATCGTTATTAACGACCATTTCATTACCCGCCCAACCACGTTCTGCGGCTGTTTCAGCAAAGGCAGGATCATCGTTGTATAACTGAATACGGCCATC
The DNA here is from genome assembly GCA_964643585.1 of uncultured Pseudoalteromonadaceae bacterium. Taxonomy (GTDB): domain Bacteria; phylum Pseudomonadota; class Gammaproteobacteria; order Enterobacterales; family Alteromonadaceae; genus Alishewanella. The sequence continues at coordinate 2,690 of CAZXTH010000209.1, read as the reverse complement.
ACCGTTTTTATCCTGATAAGTAATTAAACCTGTTTGCTCCCAGTTTTTAATCCAGTCTGGACGATCTTCATACATGATCGCGTCAGCTGTTGGGCCATCGGGATAAATGGTTGTTAACAGGTTTAGACGAGCCATTGATGCAACAGCAGGTGCAGTTAAATACAGCAGTGCAATAAATACCAGCGCCCAGCCGGCTGACCAGCGAGCATCAGCTACTTTTGGTACCGTGAAGAAACGGATAATAACGTGCGGCAAACCGGCAGTACCAATCATCAGAGACAGAGTAAACAATACCATGTTCAGTTTATTTGAGACATCTGCTGTGTAGTCCTGGAATCCAAGTTCGCGGACAATCTCGTCAAGTTTTTGCAGTAATGGCACACCTGATTCAGTATGAGTAGAAAATAATCCTAGCGGTGGTAGAGGGTTTCCAGTTAGCTGTAATGAAATAAATACAGCGGGGATGGTATAAGCAATAATCAATACAATATATTGTGCTACTTGGGTATAGGTAATACCTTTCATTCCACCAAGTACGGCATAACAAAAAACTACCACACCAGCGATAATCAAGCCTGTGCCGCTATCAACTTCCAGAAAACGAGAGAATGCAACTCCTGCACCAGTCATCTGGCCGATAACATAAGTAACAGAGGCAATGATTAAGCATGCTACAGCGACCAAGCGAGCGCCTGAGCTATAGAAACGATCACCGATAAAATCTGGCACTGTAAACTTACCAAACTTGCGAAGGTAGGGTGCCAGTAACATTGCCAGCAATACGTAGCCTCCCGTCCAGCCCATCAGATAAGCCGAGTTAGCGTAACCAGCGACAGAGATTAACCCTGCCATAGAAATAAAAGATGCCGCAGACATCCAGTCAGCAGCGGTAGCCATACCATTCATTACGGGATGAACACCGCCACCAGCAACATAGAACTCTTTTGTTGAACCAGCACGGGCCCAGATTGCTATAGCAATGTATAGCGCAAAAGAACCACCAACAAACAGCAGATTAATTGCAAATTGGCTCATGATATTACTCCTCTTCTGACCCGAGAGTTTTATCAAGCTTATTCATTTTCCACGAATAGAAAAAAATAAGCGCAATAAAAGTCAGAATAGAACCTTGCTGAGCAAACCAGAAACCAAGATCTGTTCCACCTACAGATATTCCTGCCAATAAAGGCCGTAAAAGAATAGCTGCACCATACGAAACCAGCGCCCATACTATCAGGCAGCCGACAATAAGACGAAGATTGGCTTTCCAGTAAGCCTCTTCTTTAGCACTGTGATTTGACATTATTGTACTCCTTAGTACTTTGTTATTTTTATCTAGCATTGTTAATCTAGCAGCAGTCTGTGGAAGCAAAACCCCGACTTTAGTCGAAGCAGGCTGAGTTATGTATTGGCAGTTGTTGCTGACTGAGTTAAGAATAAGAAATAGCAATCACAGGAGAACCCAGTGGCAGCGTGGATTGTTGCATTATTGGCATTATTGTATGTAGGTGTTTTATTCTGGATTGCGAACTGGGGTGAGCGTCATGCCGATGATAAAATAATACGAAAGTATGGGGGGCTGATTTATAGTCTGGCACTCTCTGTTTATTGTACCTCATGGACTTATTATGGTGCCGTGGGTACGGCTGTTACCCGTGGCTGGGATTATATTCCTATCTATCTTGGCCCGATGCTGGTTTTTATTTTTTGTCAGCCTTTCCTGTTTAAAATGCTGTACGTGACCAAGAAACAAAATGTCACTTCAATAGCAGACTTTATTTCTGCCCGTTACGGTAAGCGCAAGAATATTGCCATGCTGGCTGCCATTATCTGTTTAGTGGTAGTGATTCCTTATATTTCTATACAGTTGAAAGCGGTTGCCAGTTCATTTCAGGTTCTGCTGGGACGTGATTTTGCAGAAGATGAAATTATGTGGTGGCATGACAGTGCCTTGCTTAGTGCTGTCGCGATGGCATTCTTCGCTATTTTATTTGGTACCCGCAAAGTACATCTGACCGAAGAAAACCGTGGCGTTATGATGGCGATAGCGTTTGAATCGGTGGTGAAATTATTTGCTCTGCTCACCCTGGCCATTGCGGCTTATGTCTTTTTGTTCGATAGAGAACAGACTGTTTTGCGTATTTTTGCTGAACATGCCAGTAGCCAGCAAAGTCAGCTTAGCACCTCTGGTGTCGTTGATTTTTTGATTAAAACCATGCTGGCAATGACAGCTATTTTTTTGTTGCCGCGTCAGTTCCACGTTGCTTTTGTCGGTAATGTCTCTCACCACCATCTACGCCATGCCCGTCGCTGGTTTTCCGGCTACTTGCTGCTGGTAACAGTCGTCGTGATTCCGATAGCCGTTGTGGGGATGCAGCTGTTTCCGACTATGCTGCACCGGGCGGATAACTTCGTCTTGCTGATACCCGCGTTATCCGGCTGGGATGTGTTAAGTGTACTGGTATTTATTGGCGGGTTTTCAGCTGCAACATCGATGATTATTATTGCCACACTGGCGCTGAGTACCATGATCAGTAACGACGTTGTTATGCCGGGCTTGCTGCATAGCAGTAAACGTCAGGGGATGCAGCATGATTACAGCCTGCTGTTGCTGGTGGTCAGGCGCACCATGATTCTGGTGGTGATGACGCTGTCTTACCTGTACTACAGCATGTTTGCCCGTAATTATG
>CAZXTH010000208.1:4694-6237 GCA_964643585.1 uncultured Pseudoalteromonadaceae bacterium | reverse complement strand
TCATTTACTCTATGTAAACTGCGCTTTCTCACCTGTTTTTGCCTGGCATAACCTTCGTTCGCAAGATCTGTAACAGGTTCTAACAGGACAAACGCTGCGCCAGAATCTGTTGAGGCGCAGCATGGTTCCTCAATGCTAATCAACCAAAGAATAACCGCCACAGCCAGCCACGGTTCAGATCTTTTTCGCAGGTTTTAAGCTGGGCTCCATACATTTTTGCCCGATCATCCACCCGGCGGGCAACAGAAACCAGCCAGGCTTTATTTTTATAAGTTCCACGACGGTAACCACCCCATCCTTCGTGATAATTCAGATAGAGCGCATAAGCATCCCACTTTGATACTTTATTAACTTTATGAGTTTTATCTACATACCAACCCATAAAGTCCATAGCATCACTGAAATTAGAACGACTGGCCCAGCGTCTGCCAGTTTCTCTGACATAGTCATCCCAGGTGGGTGTTTTAGCTTGCGAATAGCCATAGGCCGAGCTGGCACGACCATACGGAATAAAACCAAGGAAGTAACGCATAGGCGGCCTGGCATTATGCCGGAAGCTACTTTCCTGATGCATAATGCTCATACTGATCTGAACCGGAACGCCCCATTTATCACGGGAAGCAGCCGCGGCTTTATACCATGAGCGGTTTTCTGTGAAAATATCACAGATATTCGACGGGTTCGCTGGCGGAGGAGTGCTGCAGGCGCTAAGCATCGCCATCAGAGCAGCCACAGCAGTACAGCGATAAATTATTTTTACTGACTGAACTTTTCTCATCACATCCATTCTAACAAGGTGAATGGATTCATCCAAGTTTTGTTTTCCCTGGATTACTTCTGGCTGCCCTCGGGCAGCCATTCTTTTATCCCTTACAAACAGGCACTTCAGCAAAATACTGCTTCAGATACTCTTCAAAACTCAGTACATCAGAACGTTCAATATCCGCCTGCTGTTGCAAAGAGTCTGCCGCTGCAGCAATAAAATCAGCTTCACTGTAATACTGATACGGTTGTTTTAATAACTGTTCACGGTACTGCTCAGATAACTTCAATATCAGATTGCCGTTATCCTGCCCTGATGCCAGTAATTGCTGCAGTATTTGACCAGACAACGTTTTGCTGGGGTCCAGCAGGCACAGATACTGTTGTTTCAGTGTTGTCTGATAATCTTCCGTCTGATACGCCTGATCCAGCCAGCGCGCAACCGGCATCATTTCAGCAAATAACTGTTCAGCCCAATCCAGCATTAATCTGGGCTGTTCACCATCCATCAACTCCAGCCCATTACGCCGGCCTTCAGCAACCACCTTACGCAGGTTCTGCTCAGTCAGTTTCTGCTGCTCAGTATCCAACTGCGGGCTGTCCTGTAACAAACAATACAGTAAAAACACATCAAGAAAACGCATTTGATCTGCGCTGATACCAGTGCTACTGAACGGATTAACATCCAGAGCCCGGACTTCAATATATTCCACACCCCGTTTTGCTAATGCACAAGTAGGGCGCTCACCGGATTTGGTTGTTCGTTTTGGACGAATAGTCG
>CAZXTH010000208.1:0-4684 GCA_964643585.1 uncultured Pseudoalteromonadaceae bacterium | reverse complement strand
GAGTAAAACTCATTCTCAATCTGCAGCACATTTGCATTGAGTTGCTGGTACTCACCATTAACATTGACCCCGATATTACGGTATTCATCTGATGGCTGACTGATCGCATCATTCAAACCGGCAATATACTCTTTGAGGCTGTTATAAGTAATGTTCAGGCTGGACTGCGCACTGTTGGTATATCCCAGATCACTCATTCTCAACGAAGTAGCATATGGCAGATAAAGACTACCCTGCCCCAGTGACTCAAAGCTATAGCGGGTTTTACGTCCTTCAAGGAAAGACTTGCACATAGAGGGTGATGCACCAAACAGATACACAATCAGCCAGACATAGCGTTTATAGTTACGGATAAGTGCCAGATAGTGCTCAGAAATAAAACTCTGCAAATCAGCCGGCTCGTTTTCGGTAACAGACTGATATGTTTGCCAGAATGTATCCGGCAAAGAGAAGTTGAAATGAACGCCACTGATCGCCTGCATCATACTGCCATAACGGTTTTTCAGGCCCTGACGGTACAAGGTTTTCATCTTGCCTACATTGGAACTACCATACTGCGCCAACGGTATCTGGTGCTGACTACTGATATAGCACGGCATACTTGATGCCCACAGCCTTTCTCCATTCAACCGGCTTAACGCAAAGTGATGAATATCCGTCAGTTGTGCCAGTGTTGTTTCAATGCTGTCGCTAACCGGAGTAATAAACTCAAGTAACGATTCTGAAAAATCAGTTGTAATCCAGGGATGAGTCAGAGCAGCTCCCAATGCTGTATCATGCGGAGTCAGAGCCAGAGAGCCATCTGCATTAATACGCAGGGTTTCACGTTCAAGACCGCGTTTAATACCCACTACAGCAGGAAGATTGCCCGGAGCCGATAACGCGGCAAGGCGTTGTTGCAGAGTAGAAGCCAAGCTTAATCCTTAAAGGTTATTTTTCCGGTCAATGGGGGTTTAACAGAAAAACTCAAGATTGCCGGATAATTTACTCCGCAAAAAGCTTTTCAACAATCAATTTTGTAATACCTCTTAAGTCATACTCCGTAATTGTCGCTATAAGATGTATTTCCCTGTTATTTAATTTAGAATTTTGTTTTTATTTAATTTATCAGGCTGCTGCCTCATCACCTTAACGGGCATAAAGCATCAGCACCCACCAAAATAGTAATGGTTAACACGCCCTGAAGGAGAGTGAATGAGCCGGCGTAATCAGCATGTGCTAAATGAAGAAGTACAATATCCTGCCGAGCAGGAACTGGTTTCAACCACGGATTTACGTGGTGTGATTACTTACGCAAACCCGGCTTTTTGCCAGGTTGCTGGTTATACCGCTGAGGAGCTAGTAGGTAAAAATCATAATATTGTCCGCCACCCTGACATGCCGCCTGCGGCTTTTGCTGATTTATGGCAAAAAATGAAACAGGGCCAATCATGGCGGGGTATTGTGAAAAATCGCTGTAAAGATGGCCGTTATTACTGGGTTGATGCTTTTGTCACTCCGATTTACCAGAACAGCAAATTGATTGGTTATCAGTCTGTGCGGGTAAAACCTGAATCAGAAATGATACGCCGTGCAGAAGTCAGCTACCCTCAGCTACTGAAAGGCAAGATTCCAGTTGACTGGCGCAGCCGTTTTGCGCTCAAACGCCTTACCGCTACAGCACTAACGCTATTGATGATTATCATCGGCGCAATGATACTGGGTCCGTATTTCCTTCTGGCTGCGTTGTTGCCTTTAATCTGGATAGCCTGTTTTTATGACGAGCTGATTATTATTCCGGAAAAGCTGACCCAGCAAAAAGCCAAGTTTGATAGTGTATCCCGCTGGATTTATTCAGGTTTCAGCCCTTTTGGCATTGCCGATTTTCATCAGAAAATGTGTCAGGCCAGCTTACGGACTGTGTTAGGCAGAACAAAAGACAGTACCAGAGCACTGAGCAATATTGCCGAAACACAGGATGAAGCGGTCAGAATGACAGAAAGAGGAATTGGCGATCAGCATCACCAGCTTACCAGCATCGTTACTGCCACATCACAGCTGTATAACACTGTGCAGGATATCGCTGAACGGACACAGGATACTAATCAGAAAGTCACTGATACCCACCTGATTTGTGAAATGGCAAAACAAGCAATGCAACAAACTGCATCGACCGTACAAAAGCTGGCAACAGAAGTACAGGAAGCCGCTTCAACAGCGGACAACCTCGCGGTTGAAGCGGAGCGTATTGGTTCGGTGATGACAGAAATTCAAGGGATTGCTGATCAGACAAACCTGCTGGCGCTCAATGCCGCAATTGAAGCAGCAAGAGCCGGCGAACATGGCAGAGGCTTCGCGGTAGTTGCGGATGAAGTTCGGGCTTTATCATCCAGAACCCATAATGCGACAGAGCAGATTAAATCGTCTATTAACGAGATCCAGCAAGTTTTGCTGGGATGGGGACAAACCATGCAGCAAAGCCAGCAACAGGCTGAATCCTGCGTAGCCGACACCCGTCACAGCGAAAAACAACTGGCAGAAATCGTGCTTATGGTTGATAACATTTCACATCTTTCTGCGCAGATAGCTACCGCAGCCTCGCAACAAGGAGTAGTAGCTCAGGATGTACAGCAAAACGTTACCCATATTCAGCATATCGCTGAAAAGAACCTTACCAACATCCGGGTTGTTGCTGATAACAGTAAAAGCCTGCAACTGAAAGCAGAAGAAATAGCTGGCCTGAATAAAAGTTTTGGCCTGTAAGCGTACTCTTGCTGCAAACAAAAAAGGTTGTGCATCAGCACAACCTTTTTTATTCCACCTGATATTGTTAATTATCTATCAGGGTTAATTATCTATCAGGCTTCAGGCTTGTTATTTGGTTTTGCGGCAGGCTTATTTGGATCATCAAAATCTGTAAAATCAGCATCTTCCGAATCTCCCACTACATGTTCCAGTTTCAGCTTGCGTACACTGCGAATAGTTGTAATAGGGCCTGAACAGGCATAAATCAGGAAAATACCAAACAGCATCTCTGCCGGCCTGGCAGCAATCACTACAAATATCAGCAGTATTACCAGAATTGTCAGGAAAGAAACCCTGTCACGCCAGTTCACATGTTTAAAGGAGTTATAACGGAAATTACTGACCATTAGCAGACCAGAGGTAATCGTCAGCAACCCAACCAGATAACCAATATTATCGCCATTAATCTGGTAGTTACTGCCTGTCCATACCATACCGGCTACAATTGCAGCAGCAGCAGGACTGGCCAGCCCCTGGAAATAACGCCCATCAGTTACGCCCAGATTGGCATTAAAACGGGCCAGGCGTAAAGCCGCACAAGCCACATAAATAAAAGCAGCCAGCCAGCCAAACTTACCTAACTCAGCCAACCCCCAGTTATAAGCCACCAGCGCCGGAGCCATACCAAAAGCGATCAGGTCAGACATGCTATCGTATTGTGCGCCAAACTCACTCTGGGTATTGGTCAGACGTGCAACCCGGCCATCCAGACCATCAAAAATCATCGCAATGAAAATTGCCACGGCAGCAGCTTCAAACCGCTGATTAGTTGATGCCACAATGGCAAAAAAGCCTGCAAACAGGCCACCAGTTGTCAGCAGATTTGGCAGCAGATAAATGCCTTTGCGGGGCGTTGTCTCCGGGAGTTTCGTTTCTGTCATAAAATAACTTCTGAAATCAAATTACAGTCAATCGGATGCGCTTAACATACCATGAACGCCACCGCCGCAAAAGCAGAACGCGTACAGACTTTACTGTACGCGTTGCAGTTTACTATGCTACAGCACGGCTGCTAACCACAAAGCTCTGGCCGTCATGGTCAACCTGAACTACGCTACCCGGTGCGATATTACCCTGCAGCAAAGCCTGTGCCAGCGGATTCTCCAGATATTGCTGAATAGCTCTTTTCAGCGGTCTTGCTCCAAACAGAGGGTCAAAACCTACCGCAGCCAGTTTATCCAGAGCGGCGTCACTTACTTCAAGCTGATACTCCCGCTCTTGCAACCGTTTTTCCAGCCGTGATAACTGGATACGAGCAATCTGGCGAATCTGGGTATTATCCAGCGGATGAAATACCACGGTCTCATCCAGCCGGTTAAGAAATTCAGGCCGGAATTGTTTAGCCAGCACATCCATCAGCATATCTTTCATTTGCTGATAACTGAATTCACGGTAATGCTCCTGAATTAAATCAGAACCCAGATTCGACGTCATGATAATCACCGTATTTTTAAAATCTACGGTCCGCCCTTGTCCATCTGTCAGGCGCCCATCGTCCAGCACCTGCAGCAGGATGTTGAATACATCCGGGTGAGCTTTTTCTACTTCGTCCAGCAACACCACAGAGTAAGGCTTACGCCGTACGGCTTCCGTCAGGTAACCACCTTCCTCATAACCGACATACCCTGGAGGTGCACCTACCAGTCTGGAGACAGCATGTTTCTCCATGAACTCTGACATATCAATCCGTACCATCGCATCCGGGCTGTCAAACAAAAACTGCGCCAGTGATTTAGTCAGTTCTGTTTTCCCTACACCGGTAGGCCCCAGAAACAAGAATGATCCAATAGGTTTGTTCGGATCTGACAACCCGGCACGGGAACGACGAATAGCATTTGCCACAGCTTCCACAGCTTCATCCTGTCCTACCACTTTCTGATGTAGCGCTTCTTCCATCCGC
>CAZXTH010000207.1:0-6261 GCA_964643585.1 uncultured Pseudoalteromonadaceae bacterium | reverse complement strand
AGATTGACCGGGTTTGCGGCTTTGTCTGTTGAAAGGGCGATAACCTTCTCTACGTTATTGGCAATTGCAGCATTAATAACGTTTTCTGCTCCATTGATATTGGTTTTGATACATTCCATCGGGTTGTATTCAGCAGCAGGAACCTGTTTTAAGGCAGCAGCATGAATAACATAATCCACGCCATGCATTGCCCGGATAAGCCGTTGTTCATCCCGAACGTCACCAATAAAATATCGCATGCAGCTTTGTGAAAAGCACTGCTGCATTTCATATTGTTTTAGCTCATCTCTTGAATAGATAATAATTTTCTTTGGTTTATAACGCTTAAGCAGCGTTTCCACATACTTGTGGCCAAATGAACCTGTTCCTCCGGTGATCAGTATCGTTTTGTTATCAAACATTCGTTTTTCCTTCAAATCACGACTTTGAGGTGGCATTTCTCTTACTGTAAGAAATAGAAGAGAACACAGCCCATATAATAAAGGCGACACCAATCAGGCCGGTAAATACCTCAGGAACGTGGACACCAGTACCACTGAACAACATGATCGCTGCCAATGCGCCTATTGCATAATGCGCGCCATGTTCCAGATAAATATAAGATTCAAGCGTGCCTTTCTCGACCAGATAAATTGTCATGGACCGAACGAAGAAAGCACCAATAGCCAGACCAAGCATAATGATGACGACGTCACTGGTAATAGCAAAAGCGCCAATAACGCCGTCAAAACTAAATGAAGCGTCTAAAACTTCCAGATAAAGGAACCCACCGATACCTGCCTTGACATAATTAGATGTACCGCCACCGGCTGGTGCTTCGTTTGTTTCCTTGCCGAGTAAATGTCCCAGAGCTTTAACGCCGACATAAACGACGATGCCCCATATACCTGCCATAACAACGGCCAGTTTATTGTGTTCCTGTACTGCGCTTGCCATTAACAGTAACGCAATCAAAGCGATGAAAACTGACATTGCAGGCACGGATGCAAGACTGGATAATCTGTGTTCCAGCCAGTGAAACCAGTGTGTTTCTTTGCCGTCATCGAACAGGAAGTTCAGGAATACCAGCAATAAAAACATACCGCCGAAGGCTGCAATTTCAGCATGGTGCTCCATCAGTTTTTCAGAATATTCTTTAGGGTTATTTAAGGCCAGTACGGCCACTTCTACCATGCTTAAATCTGCAGTAATGCCGACTATCAATAGTGGGAAAATCAGACGCATACCGAATACCGCAATCAGTATGCCTACGGTTAAAAACAACTTACGCCAGAAAGCATCCCAGTTACGTAACACTGAAGCATTAACGACAGCATTATCAAATGAAAGGGACACTTCCATAATGGCCAGAATGGTTGTAATCAGCAGTGCTGATAGCATCGTTTTAACGCCGGCTTCCGGACCATGTGAGAAGCCCCACCATGCAGAAAGACCCAAACAGATAATGGTGAAAAATATTGAAAAACGGAAATGTTTCATATAACCCTTTTATCCTGCTGAAACCAGGTTTCCATGTTAACGACCAGATTGTGTCACTAATGCTGGTGTTGGCTTATTTTTATTCCGGTTTATTCTATGCTAAATCTTTACCTAAAGCCTATAGCTGCTTTTTTCTGTTTAACTGCTATTTTTTTGACATAGCGTCAAAAAAATAGCAGTTAAACTTGAAAGCTGGTCGCTTAACAGTACAATGATTCTAAAAAATGAATAAACGCAACGGCATGTCTCAAACTCCGGTTATTTATATTCTTGATCAACAACAGCAAAGAGCTGAGCGGCTGAGTACGGTATTAACTTTTATCAGCGAGCTTCACCACATTGCTGAATTACCTGATGTCGCTGACAACCTTAGCAGCGGTAAAGCTGCTGTGGTTGTACTGGGAGCCTTGACCAATCAGCAGCATGCAGAGTTACTGGCCCGTTTTCCTGCCACGGCTTTTTTACTTGTCGGAGAGAATCTGCGGCATTTGCTTTCTCATCCAAATGCGGTCGGTTTACTGACTGAGCCGTTTTCTTATGCTTCACTAACCCAGTTATTACGTGACTGTCAGGAATATCATCGTTTATTACCGGTACGGGGTCAGACAGAGACATCTGCCCGGTTTGACGGTATGGTCGGTTTATCGTCAGGGATGCAGCAAGTCCGGTTTCTGATTCAGCAGGTTGCCAGAACAAACGCAAATGTGTTGGTTCTTGGGCAATCAGGTACAGGTAAAGAAGTCGTTGCCCGTAATATCCATTTACTTTCTCAGCGTTCGGATTATCCCTTTGTGCCGATTAACTGCGGGGCGATTCCGGCAGAGTTACTGGAAAGCGAGCTTTTTGGCCACGAAAAAGGGGCGTTTACCGGTGCAATTTCTACCCGTAAAGGCCGTTTTGAGCTGGCTCAGGGCGGAACACTGTTTCTTGATGAAATAGGTGATATGCCATTGCCCATGCAAGTTAAGTTATTGCGGGTTTTACAGGAACGGATTTATGAGCGGGTTGGGGGAAGCCAGCCAATTAAAGCTGATGTCCGTATTATTGCCGCTACTCACCGTGATCTGGAAACGATGATTGCTGATGGCAGCTTCCGCGAAGATTTGTTTTACCGCCTTAATGTCTTTCCTATTGATACTCCTGCACTGCAACAACGCTGTGAGGATTTACCTCAATTGATTCAGGCGTTGCTTGAGCGCCAGCAGCCTCATACGCAAGCTAGCGTCAAGTTTACCGAAAGGGCAATAGAAAGCCTTAAATTGCATCCATGGCCAGGTAACGTACGGGAGCTGGCAAACTTACTGGAACGGATGGTGATTATGTATCCGAATCAGGTCGTTGATGTGGCTGAGCTGCCGTTGAAGTACCGTCATCTTGAAGTGGAAACTTATGTTCCGCAGTACCCGGAAAGTTTGCAGGAGCGGGATTTACTCAACGAATTGTTTCAGCAGAATAATGATGAAGAAACAGACTGCGATATGGTTACTATGACCGGGCAAGAGGTTCCCGCGTTATTGCCTGATGACGGGCTTGATCTGAAAGAGTATCTGGCAGAGTTAGAAGTACGTTTTATTTCGCAGGCTTTAGATCGTTACGACAATGTTGTAGCAAGAGCGGCTGAAATTCTCGGGCTGCGCCGTACTACTCTGGTTGAGAAAATGCGTAAATATAATCTGGGCAAAGAAGAATAATTATCTCTGTCAAATTTACGGCGCGCTTTTATCTGTCTAAGTTTTTGATTTTTAAATATTAAAATGTGGCATGTTGTCTGCATTCCTGTTGTTGTTTAAGCATAACAGGATAACCGTATGACAACCGTTAACAGCTATGATCTTTCTGTGCCGCAGGCACCGGTTCGCTCAGCGTTCAGTTCTGTTTATCATTGGCCGCAGTCCGGACAGGATACCAGTGATACCCGGCTACAGCATATTCTTGATGTGCTGCCTTCAGGCGTCATATTGCTGGATGCCAGAGGTTATGTCTGTGAAGCTAATCCGGTAGCCGTGCAGATGCTGGGAGAACCCCTTACCGGCCAGCGCTGGCTGGATATCATTACCCGCTGTTTCCGTCCCCGTAATGATGATGGTCTTGAAGTTTCTCTTAAAGACGGACGCCGGGTGCAACTGGCTATCAGTGCGCTGACACCTGAACCCGGCCAATTGATCGTTCTCACCGACATGACAGAAACCCGGCGGTTACAGAGCCGGATTGCGCACATGCAGCGTTTGTCGGTACTTGGTAAAATGATGGCCTCTCTGGCACACCAAATTCGCACTCCGTTGTCTTCAGCCATGCTTTATGCTGAAAATATGGCTAACCCTCGTCTTGCTCTTACAGCACAACAGCAGTTTCAACAAAAGCTGGTGGCCCGCTTACAGGATCTGGAACAACAGGTAAATGACATGTTGTTGTTTGCCCGCGCAGGAACTGCACAAGCCGTTGAGCGGATTAGCGTGCAACAGCTTGCGGAGCAGGTGCAGGCTGCAAGCGAAGCACTGTTGATACAGCATCAGGCTGAATTGCAGATTACTTTACCATCACAGCCTGCGTGGTTGCTGGCAAATCTAAATAGCTTAAACGGAGCTATTCAGAATCTGATTAATAATAGTCTGGAAATTATCCCCCGGTCGGCCAGACTGAATCTTGATATCAGCTTACCCGCAGAACAGCCGGGTTATTTGCTGTTGCGCTTTCAGGATAATGGCCCCGGCATTGCTGTAAATATTCTCCCTCATATTTTTGAACCTTTTTTTACCACCCGTCACCAGGGAACTGGTCTTGGGCTTGCAGTCGTGCAGGCGGTTTTATCTTCCCATCAGGGAACCGTACAGTATGTAAGTCAGGCTTCCGGTGCCTGTTTCGATATGTTGCTGCCACTGCATCTGGCAGACGTATCAGCAGAGGAGTTAGTCCATGCAGGTAACTAATATTCTGGTTGTAGAAGACGATGCCGGGTTACGCGAGGCACTGGCAGATACTCTGGCACTGGCAAATTATCATGTGCTGACGGCAGACAGTGCAGAATCGGCTCTGTTATTGCTGAAGCAGAAGACAGTTAAGCTGATTATCAGTGATGTACAGATGGCAGGCGTTTCTGGCTTGCAGTTACTTAAAACTCTGCGGGAGCAGTACCCGGAATTACCTGTGCTGATGATGACTGCCTATGCCACGGTAAAAGATGCGGTGGAAGCGATTCGTCTTGGCGCGGTAGATTATCTGGCAAAGCCATTTTCTCCCGAAGTACTGGTTAACACTGTCAGCCGTTATGTTGCAGCTGAACAGCATGATGCTTCAGAACCGGTAGTGGGAGCCCATTCTAGCCAGGAACTGTTAAAGCTGGCTGCTAAAGTTGCACGCTCAGATGCCAGCGTGATGATCCTGGGGCCTAGTGGCTCAGGTAAAGAAGTTCTTGCCCGTTATATTCATCAGCAATCTGAACGGGCAGGCCAGCCCTTTATTGCGATTAATTGTGCTGCAATTCCTGAAAATATGCTGGAGTCCACCTTGTTCGGTTACGAAAAAGGGGCTTTTACCGGTGCGATAAATGCCTGTCCCGGCAAGTTTGAGCAGGCACAAAACGGTACTATTTTACTGGATGAAATTACTGAAATGGATCTCAACCTGCAGGCAAAATTATTGCGTGTATTACAAGAGCGTGAGGTCGAAAGGCTGGGAGGCCGCAAAACGATAAAACTGAATGTACGGGTTTTGGCAACCAGTAACCGCAACCTGAAAGAGGCTGTTCAGCAAGGAGTATTCAGGGAAGATCTGTTTTACCGGCTTAATGTGTTTCCGCTGAAATGGCCTGCATTGTGTGAACGGCGCGATGATATTCTGCCACTTGCCAGACACCTTACTGAGCGTTATAGCCGGCAGCAGGGGCAGGCAGTGCCGGTAATTACAGAACCAGCAGCAGTGATGTTGCGTAGTTACAGCTGGCCTGGAAACGTCCGCGAGCTGGATAATGTGATCCAGCGAGCCTTGATTTTGCAGAGTAATGGTGAAATTACGGCTAATGACCTGATGCTGGAGTTCACCGCCGACAGTGAGTTTGTACCGGATGCTGGTGCTCATACCGATAGTCTGTTTATACCAGTTGAAAGTGATGATGGCGAAATTGCAGCAAATGGCTTTAAAGCTGAAATTTATGAACAAGAACACCGGATTATTCTGGCAACAATGAAAGCCTGTGCTAACCGGCGTAAAGAAGTGGCTGAAAAGCTAGGTATCAGCGATCGTACATTACGCTACAAGCTGGCCAGAATGCGTGAAAACGGGATTGATATTCCTGTTTGATAACCCCTTCCAATACTTCAAAAGGTTACCACGGTGTAAGATGGTGGCCTTTTTTATTTTAAATATCATGCGTTTATAATTGGCATGACTCCTGCTTAATTGACTCTAATCGTACAAAGAGCAATTTTTTGACAGGTGCTGGTTATGAATATCAAAGGTCAGATGTTATACGCGGAAATGCAGTCTATGTCTGCTCAGGCCAGAAGTCTGGGCGGCGATTTTGCATTGAAGAAAAGCACTGAACTGACACAGATTAATCCAAGCCAGTCAGATTTCACTACCATGTTTAAAAATGCCCTGAGCAATGTCAATGGCCTGCAACAGGAAACATCCGGTTTGCGTACCCGTCTGGAAATGGGGGATAGCAGCGTAAGTCTGGCGCAGGTGATGATCTCAGCCCAGAAGTCGTCACTGGCGTTTGAAGCCACGGTTCAGGTACGCAATAAGATGGTTGAAGCGTACAAAGACATTATGTCGATGCCGGTA
>CAZXTH010000206.1:5567-6261 GCA_964643585.1 uncultured Pseudoalteromonadaceae bacterium | reverse complement strand
GCCGGTGATATAAATCGGCCCGGAATTCCCCTTGCTTGACCTGCTGTTTCAGATCGCGATTCGTTGCCGCAACCAGCCGCACGTCTACCCGCCGGAATTTGTCACTGCCCAGCCGCTGAATCTCACCATTTTGCAGCACACGTAGCAGCTTGGCCTGAATAGACAATGGTAACTCACCCACTTCATCCAGAAACAGCGTACCGCCATCTGCCGCCTCAAACCGTCCGGCACGTTCAGAATTAGCCCCAGAGAACGCCCCTTTGCAGTGCCCGAACAACTCACTTTCAGCCAGACTTTCCGGTAATGCTGCACAGTTGATATAAATCAGCGGCTTGGCAGCTCTGGCTGAACTACGGTGTAAATGACGGGCAAACAGCTCTTTTCCTACCCCGGTTTCCCCCAGCAACAAAACAGGCAATTCAGACCCCGCGACTACCGTCAACTCCTGTAGAATCTGCTCCAGCGCTTCACTCTGACCAATAATCTCGTATTGCTGAGCCGAGCCAGCGGTCAGCGATGGTTTAATATCAGACTGATGGTTCAGCCGCAATGCCCGGTTTGCCTGTTCCAGCTCACTAACCCGTACAGCTGCTTCAACCAGAAAGCTGAAACGTTGCAAATCTATCGCTGCCGTATGGCTGAAGCTTCTGGCTTCCAGTGCATCCAGCGTTAATGCTCCCCAGCAGCGGCCTTC
>CAZXTH010000206.1:0-5557 GCA_964643585.1 uncultured Pseudoalteromonadaceae bacterium | reverse complement strand
TAGAGTGCAATCCCCATGCAATCATGTACCGGTAGCGCTTGCCCCGGCTGTTGCTCCAGCAAACCATCATAAGGATCAGGCAAGGTGCTGTCAGGCTCAAATCTTACGGCCTGCCTGCTGGCCAGTATTGCTGCCAGCCGGGGATGCTGCGCCACGACAAAACGCCGCCCCAGCGCTTCCCGAACCAACCCGTGCATAGCAACTGGCTTCAACACTTCATGCTCCAGTTTTAACAGCCCGACAGCGCCACAACCAAAGTGGCTGCGCAATGTACTGACCAGTCGCTGCATACGAACGGCCATCGGAATGTCAGTGATCAGATCAGCAAGTAAGATTTCTTCCAGCATGGTGTTTTTTACCCCAGGGTATAACAAACCCGGCATTTCAATGGGTGAAATTTACCATGCGATATTAAAAAGCGATATAAATCAAAGGAGGTAGTTCTGGCCTGTAATTTGCGATGACTACGCTACACAGGGCCACCCTGATGTTCACAGATTGTTTCTGACAGGAGTTGATTATGTCGTTATTAGATCAGTCGCTGGGGCAGATTGCTACCAGCATTGCCGGAGCTACCGCTATATTTCATCAGTACAAGCTGGATTTTTGCTGTGGCGGACAACACCGCCTGCGTGATGCTATTGCCAAAAAAGACTTACCGGAACAGGACATTGTTCAGGCGTTGATAGCTCTGCAACAGCAACCGGCCAGCACCACAGACTGGCGTAAAGCTCCAACCAAGGAGCTGGCTGAACATATTCTCAGCCGCTACCATGCCCGCCACCGGGCACAATTTCCGGAGCTTTGCCTGCTGGCACGACGGGTTGAGCATGTTCATGTGATGGACCCGGATTGTCCTACCGGGCTGGCTGATCATCTGGATAGCATGTATCAGGAACTGGAAAGCCATATGATGAAAGAAGAGCAAATTCTATTCCCGATGCTGGTACGCGGTATGTATCCGGAAGGGCCGCTCAGTGTGATGGAAGAGGAGCATCAACAGCATGGTTTAGCATTACAACAGCTGGATGCACTGACCAATGACCTTACTTTGCCGCCCCATGCCTGCAATACCTGGACAGCACTATATCTGGGGTTACGTGAGCTGAAAGAGGATTTAATGGAGCATATTCTGCTGGAGAACACCATTTTATTCGTCCCTCCGGTTACCACCGCAGATAAAGATACCGTCTGCTGTGGTTCCTGCGGTTAACCCTGACCCAACTCCCGGAATATGCTAAGCTGCCCCATCAGACTCTGAGGAGATATTATGGGAACCATGCTGGCAATTCTGGGTGTTCTGTTTCTGGTGCTGTTTATTCTTGTACCGTTAATGGAGAAGTTCGGCACTGCATTTAACAATCAACAACTGAGTAAGCTAAGCCGCTTTATTTTACCTTTGGTTGCTTTACTGGTAGCTGTACAGGTTATTCATTATTTTTTCTTTTCCGGCAATTAGGGGCTGTTTGCGTTTAGTTACAAGATATTGTCGCAATAAAGAGACATACTAACCTTTTGTTTTATAAGGTATATAAGAATATCACCATCTCAGTGATGCCAAACTGCGACACTTATCCGCCCCTACTGAAAGAAATACCCCCTATTTACATGATAAATAAAGACTTTTTACAGTGGCATGGTATCTGCATTATCTTGAGAGTGTAGTAGAAAGCCGGATTTACCGGAGGCGCCATGAAAAAAGTCACACTAACCGCAGCCTTATTATTGCTGAGTGCCAACTTTGTACTGGCTAATGAATTATTTTCTAAAATGAACCGTTCCTGTTCAACACCTGCTGTAACAGAAACTGTTGCAGAAAATGAATATGCGGAACAACAGGCTGTGCAGGATTTAGCGCAGGCTCAACTGGAAAACCAGTTCTGATTTTCCCTGAGCCTGCCGCATTAGCTTTGCAGGCTTTGAATAAATTGTGATGACTGAGCAATAGCC
The DNA here is from genome assembly GCA_964643585.1 of uncultured Pseudoalteromonadaceae bacterium. GTDB lineage: Bacteria > Pseudomonadota > Gammaproteobacteria > Enterobacterales > Alteromonadaceae > Alishewanella. The sequence goes on along the minus strand of CAZXTH010000206.1, from coordinate 3,607 downwards.
GTATTCATCTCTTTAAGCAACACTTCGATATCCTGCTTAATATTCTGAAACTCGCCCTGTAATGCACCTATCGCCTGCGCATTAAGGTTATGCTTCAGGTAAAGTGTATTATCCTGTAACGCTGATAACACCGGTGACATTTTTTGTTCTGCTTTACGCATACTGCTTAACAGGCTTTTATAACGCTGCTGGGTATCTTTGAGCTTGCGGGCACTTTCCTGTTTAAGCGTATTATTGCTGTATTGCTTCAGCTCCGCCTCCCATTCTCTGAACAATGCATCGGCTACACTTTCAATACTGTTAATACGGTTACTAACATCTTCTGCTGCCAGTTTGCAGGCTTCATATTGTTGCTCAGTCCGCTTAAATTGCCGCTGTAAATCCTTGCCGTCAAACTGAATCAGTTCGGTCAGCTGTTCCAGCGCAGATTTAAACTGTTTCTGAGCTTTCTCCTGCGATTTCTGGGCATCCTCTACCCTGTCGACCAGGATATCCCTTTTATGTACACCCACTTTTTCCATTGCCGAGTAATAAGCACTCTGGCAACCAGACATTCCTGTCAGCAGCATAGTGCTGAAAATCAGCATCAGTGGCATTCTCATCGTATTACTCCTCAGCGGAATCTGGCGGCATCAATAATGGCCCATAAATGAAAAATAGCCCCAATCACTGCCGGAATAATAAGCCACCATAAGGCATAACAGACAAAGACAACCACAAAGAAAAACAGCGCGGCCAGAATACGGCCCTGCACTAATTGCCCAAGACCGGGAATAAACACATTACACAGCGCAGCAATAACATTGCCGCCGGAGCCTTGTCCTGACATAACCCATCCTTATCGTCATATGTGAAATAACCTGATTTCAGAATAGTATAGCCCAGTAATAAAGCGTAACTGTTTTAAGAAAAGCAGAACTGGATCAATACCTGTAATCAAAAATGGCTATACTCTTAACATATTAATGTTACAGGAGTATCTGGTGTTTAAAGTATTGTTAGGTGTGTCCCGCCCCAATTTTCTGACTCTGACACTGTGTTGTATTGCCCTTGCTGCTGCGTTCAGCTGGTACCAGACCGGTACCCTGTCTCCGGCTGATTTTGCCTTGGTTATGCTGATAGCTATGGCGGCGCATATCAGCGTAAATGCTTTCAACGAATATTTTGATTTCCGCTCCGGGTTGGACTTTGTCACCCGTAAAACACCTTTTAGCGGAGGTACCGGTACACTGGTTGCTAATCCTGATGGCAGCCAGCCGGCACTGGCTCTGGCAGTAGTTACTCTTATTATTGTTGTCGGAGGCGGATTGTGGCTCAGTTATGAGCAGGGCTGGCAGTTGTTATTGTTAGGTATTCCCGGCGTATTGCTGATTTATGGCTATACCCAGTATGTTAATCGCTGGCCCCTGATTTGCCTGCTGGCACCGGGAATCGGTTTTGGCCTGCTGATGACTGCCGGTGCCATGCTGGTGTTCAGCCACTCTCTGAGTTACAGCGGCTGGTTGCTATCTGCTATTGTCTGCCTGCTGGTTAGTAACTTGCTGTTGCTGAACCAATTTCCGGATGTCGAAGCCGATCAGCAATTCGGGCGGCGGCATTTCCCGATTCTTCTGGGCCGCACCCGCAGTAGCCATATTTATTTTGGCTTTCTGGCTGGCAGCTATCTGTTACTACTTATCGGTGTCAGCCTGAGCTGGTTACCACCTCATACTCTGCTGGCTTTACTGAGCCTGCTACCGGTGCCTGCACTGGTAAAAGGTATCCGCCGTTATGCCGAGCAACCAGAGCAACTTACACCTTATCTTGGAATGAATGTGCTGCACTGCCATTTATATCCGCTTTTACTGGCCGCCGGTTTAGTCTGGGCAGGCTTATCTTCACCAGTACAGGGGTAATACCATGCAGCAACTGGATACAGACATTATTGTCGTTGGCGGCGGTGGCGCCGGATTACGCAGCGCTATCGCTGCGGCAGAGCAATCGTCAGATCTGAAAATCACTCTGCTGTCCAAAGTGTATCCCATGCGCTCGCACACTGTTGCCGCCGAAGGAGGCGCCGCGGCGGTAACACTGAGCGAAGACAGCTTTGATGCTCATTTCCACGATACTGTTGCAGGAGCAGATTGGCTGGCAGAGCAACAGGTTGTCGATTTTTTTGTTAAGAATGCTTATCGCGAACTGGTTCAGCTGGAGCACTGGGGTTGCCCCTGGAGCCGTAAAGATGACGGTAACATTCAGGTACGCCGTTTTGGTGGAATGAAAACCCAGCGTACCTGGTTTGCAGCCGACAAAACCGGCTTTCACCTGTTACATACCTTGTTTCAAACCTCGCTTAAATACCCGAATATTCAGCGGCTGGACGAATATTTTGTACTGGAATTACTAACCACAGAAGACCGTATCGCCGGTATTGTAGCCTTGCATTTGCTCACAGGAGAACTGATTACCATTCGGGCCAAAGCCGTTATTCTGGCCACCGGCGGAGCTGGCCGGGTATTCCAGTTTAATACCAATGGAGGCATTGTAACCGGTGACGGTATGGCACTGGCTTACCGCAAGGGAATCGCTTTGCGCGATATGGAGTTTGTGCAGTATCACCCCACTGGCCTGCCCGGATCCGGCATCCTGATAACTGAAGCCTGCCGTGGTGAAGGAGCGATTCTGCTTAACAAAGACGGCTACCGTTATTTGCAGGATTATGGCCTGGGGCCAGAAACACCGCTTGGTAAACCACAAAACAAATATATGGAGCTTGGCCCGCGCGATAAGCTGTCGCAGGCATTCTGGCATGAGCAACAAAAAGGCCGCACAATTGCACATCCGCAAGGAGATGTCGTTCATCTGGATCTGCGTCACCTGGGACAGCAATACATTCTGGAACGTTTGCCCTTTATTTGTGAGCTGGCAAAATCTTACGTTAATGTCGATCCCGTACGCCAACCCATTCCGGTACGCCCGGCTGCTCACTACACTATGGGCGGTATTACAACTGACATCCATACCCAAACGAGTCTGAAAGGGCTGTTTGCCGTAGGCGAATGCGCATCTGTTGGCCTGCATGGCGCTAACCGGCTGGGTTCAAACTCACTGACAGAGCTGCTGGTGTTTGGCCGCGTTGCCGGTGAGCAGGCTGCCACTGTAGCGCTGAATACAACTGCATATACTTCATACTCAGAGCTTGAACATCAGGTTGCTGCTACAGAAGACCAATTGTCAGCTTTACTGACTTCTGAAGGAAAAGAGCGTTGGTCGGTACTAAGGCAGGAACTGGTTCAGGTAATGGAAAGCGGCTGCGGCATTTACCGTACTGAACAGGGCATGGAGCACTCACTGCAACAAATACACCAGCTTAAACAGCGCTATCAGCAACTGGGTGTACAGGATAAAGGCCTCAGCTTTAATACCGAGCTACTGCATTGTATTGAACTGGGTTTCAGCCTGGATGTCGCAGAGACCATGTGTCTGGCAGCACTGCAACGTAAAGAATCCCGTGGAGCACACCAGCGGCTGGATGCTGATTATACCTCCCGTAACGATCAGCAGTTTTTACAACATAGTCTGGTTAGTATCAGCACTGAAAATACACCTATCATTGACTGGCAGGCGG
>CAZXTH010000205.1:3987-6268 GCA_964643585.1 uncultured Pseudoalteromonadaceae bacterium | reverse complement strand
GATCACCTTACCGCACAACGGGCAACCTTTGCTAACCCCAAACTGATTAATGAAATGGTTGTCGTGGATGGTAAAGTCAAGCAAGGTTCGCTGGCCCGGATAGAACCCGAAGGCAACATTACCCGCATGTGGGAAGCGATTGAAACCTATATGGAACGGCGGCAACCACTGATTATTATTGCTGGTGCTGATTACGGGCAGGGGTCATCACGTGACTGGGCAGCTAAAGGTGTAAGGTTGGCGGGGGTGGAAGCCATTGTTGCTGAAGGGTTTGAACGTATCCACCGTACCAACCTGATTGGGATGGGGGTATTACCACTGGAGTTTAAAGCCGGAACCAATCGTAAAACACTGGGTATTGATGGTACTGAAACATTTGATGTATTGGGGGAGCGTGTACCCCGTACAACACTGACGCTGGTTATTCACCGCCGTAATGGTGAAACGGTTGAAGTACCGGTAACTTGCCGCCTGGATACTGCAGAAGAAGTATCGATTTACGAGGCCGGTGGTGTATTGCAGCGCTTTGCGCAGGATTTTTTGCAGGGCTCGGTTTAACACGTCCGTAGTAGTTTTTAGAGGCTACGGTTGCAACTCCCCAAAAAGCTCGCCACAGCAACTCGCTGCGTTCAGACACTCTGTGTCGACTTTTCGGGGATTCCAACCTTCGCTATCAAGCTCAATTGATATTGACAAGGGAGGGCCGGTGCCTCTTTATGCCATCACAGAGTGTCTGAACCCTGCCGTAGGCAGTAGGGCGAGTTGCTGTGATGAGCAGAAAAAGGTTGTCGGTCCAGACTAAACAATTTAAGCAACAAAAGAGACCAGTATTTATGGCCGTTCCTCAAATAAAAATCGCAGCAACCTATATGCGTGGCGGTAAGCTAATTTATAACAGTAAGCTGTTCCTGCAGCTTACTGTTATCGCTGCGGAAAAATGCTATTTTTCCTTGCTCGCAGGCATTAACATGCCTGGCGGTAATTCCCTTTACCGCAGAGGTTCCGCCAATGTTGTTATAGGGAGTATCCATGTTTAAATCTCAAATCCGTATTCCCGCTACCTACATGCGGGGCGGAACCTCAAAAGGTGTATTTTTTAAACTGGATGATTTGCCGGAGCGTGCCAGAGTGCCAGGGCCAGCCCGTGATGCGTTGTTGCTGCGGGTTATTGGCAGTCCGGATCCTTACGGTAAGCAAATTGATGGCATGGGCGGTGCGACATCCAGTACCAGTAAAACGGTAATCGTTAGTAAAAGTACCAAAGCCGGTCATGATATCGACTATCTGTTTGGGCAGGTATCAATAGACAGCGCTTTTGTAGACTGGAGTGGTAACTGTGGCAATTTATCCGCTGCTGTCGGGGCTTTTGCTATTCATTGTGGACTGATTGATAAAAGCTGTTTACCACAGAACGGCGTGTTTACTGTAAAAATCTGGCAGGCCAATATCAGTAAAACCATTATTGCCCATATCCAGATCAGCAATGGCGAAGTGCAGGAAACCGGCGACTTTGAACTGGATGGCGTAACCTTTCCGGCAGCTGAAGTGCAGTTGGAGTTTATTGATCCGGCTGCCGATGAAGGCGAGGGCGGTGGTGCCATGTTCCCGACCGGTAATCTGGTAGATGTACTGGATGTGCCAACCGGGCTGGTTGCAGGAGGAAAACTGCAGGCAACATTGATTAATGCCGGTATTCCGACCATTTTTGTTAATGCAGCAGATATTGGTTACACCGGCACTGAGTTGCAGGATGCGATTAACAGCGACCTTGCGGCTTTAGCCCGGTTTGAGCAATTACGTGCTATCGGCGCCCTGAAAATGGGGCTGATTGAACGTCTGGAAGATGCTGCAAAACGCCAGCATACCCCGAAAATTGCTTTTGTGGCGCCACCGGCAAGCTATACCGCATCCAGCGGTAAAGTGGTAAATGCTACTGAAGTCGATTTACTGGTACGGGCGCTATCGATGGGTAAACTGCACCACGCAATGATGGGCACTTGCGCCGTAGCTATCGGTACGGCAGCATCCATTCCCGGAACACTGGTTAATCTGGCCACCGGAGGTGGAGAGCGAGAAGCCGTACGTTTTGGGCATCCATCAGGCACATTACGGGTTGGTGCCGAAGCAAAACAACAGAACGGTGAATGGACAGTCACCAAAGCCATTATGAGCCGCAGTGCCAGAATACTGATGGAAGGCTGGGTACGCGTACCGGGGGATTGCTTTTAGCAGTTACCCTTCATCCTTGTAGCCACAGCGGTGTTGGCTGCAATCACGAACC
>CAZXTH010000205.1:0-3977 GCA_964643585.1 uncultured Pseudoalteromonadaceae bacterium | reverse complement strand
CATGGGGATTCGTTCTTTTGCCGCCTACCTGCAGCCCCAATGCTTTTGGGGATCTTACCTTTTGTGGAGGGCGCTGAGGCGCCTTTTTAGCTGTTATAACAACTGCGATAAAGGGCTTTTCACTGCATTACCGCCTTGTTTTAAAACGTGGGTATAAATCTGGGTGGTTTTTACATCGCTATGCCCTAATTGCTCTTGCACAGTCCGGATATCCATACCGGCTTGCAGTAAATGTGTTGCAAAGGAGTGGCGTAAAGTATGACAGGTTACATGCTTTTCTATATCTGCTTTACGGCCAGCGTTACGCACGGCTTTTTGTAAGCCAGACTCATCAAGATGATGGCGGCGAAGTAATGTCGATTCGGAATCAATACTGAGTTTGCCCGACGGGAATAAATACTGCCAACCCAGTTCTTTCGGTGCGCTCGGATACTTGCGTGACAGGGCAAAAGGCAGCCAAACTCCGGCATAACCCTCAGTTGCCAAATCTTGCTGATAATAAGCATCTACCACTGCAATCTGGCGTTTCAATGCCGGCACTAATTCTGGTGCCAAAGTTACCCGCCGATGTTTACCGCCTTTACCGTGCCAAACCATGATTGACAGGTAATCAAAATCAATTGCGGCAACCCTTAAACGTACTGCTTCCATTAAGCGTAAGCCACTGCCATATAATAGCTGCGCCAGCAGCAAATAAGACGGATCTATTGTCGTTAATAAACGTTTAATTTCTTCCTTGGTTAATACAGCCGGCAACTTACGCGGCTTACTGGCTTGATTAAAATTGAGATTAAGCGACCGCGGCCGTTGTAAAATGGCTTTATACAAAAAACTCAGAGCATTCAGCGCCAGAGCCTGAGTTTGCGCTGCAACTTGCCGCTTTACCGCAAGATAAGTTAAAAACTGTTCAACGTGCGGCTCTGCCAAATCTTTAGGGTGCTGCTTTTTATGAAATAAAATGTAAAAGCGGATCCAGTGTAAATACGTTTCAACCGTGCGTTTGGCATAACGGCGTTTATACATTTCCTCAGCGACAAAGTTTAAAAAAGGCGATTGAGTTTTCATCCTGCACCTCCTAATAAGCACTGCTTAAGTATACAGTTATTTCAAAAATATCAAGCATTTTTGTTAGGAGGATGTTTCCGTATTTGTCTCGTCATGTTGCAAATTAATCTTTGTAAGATATTGTCTCGCTGAGGATTTATGGTTAATGTAGCGATTATTAAATTTACAATTCCGGAAAAGGCCGTACTTAAATATGGATATTTCCGTCGAATAAGCGTTAGTTGCTTCAGATAAGCTATCCGGCTAGCTCGCAGGATTTTGAAAATTCGAAAGCCTATTTTCGATATTGGGAACTTATTAGATTTTATGAAAAGCATCAATTTATTATCTCTTTTTCAGTCTCATGAATCATTAAGTCCTGACGAGTACAAGTCATTTAAAGAATATTATGAAATAGATATTGACGATGATGAGATAAATGATGTTAAAATATTGACAAATGAAATTTTAGAAGTGTTGCCATTCGTTAATATTTTTAATGATTTTTATGTGGGCTATAAAATACAGCACATAAGTAAAGAGTTCGATTTGCTCAGGTTTGGGGTAAATTTCATAATAAATATTGAAGTTAAGAGCGAAAGTACTGAAAAGAAGATAAAAAATCAGCTTACGAGAAATAAATATTATCTTCACCATATTAATAAAGTTATCCATAATTATTGCTTTGTTGCTACAAGAAAAACTCTATACAAATTGGGCGAGTCGGGTGATGTTGAAATTGTAACATTAGAATCACTTGTCCAATTATTGACTAGTCAAAATCTAATGAAGCTCGATAATCCTGATGCTCTTTTTAACCCTTCCGACTATCTGGTTTCTCCTTTTAATTCAACTGCGAAATTTCTAGCTGGACAGTATTTTCTTACTGGACAGCAAGAGACAATAAAAAATAAAATTACTAAGAATATCACGAGTTCTTCGTCGTCTGTTATCTCATTAACTGGAGGAGCAGGTACAGGAAAAACTTTGTTGACATACGATATTGTAAAGTCCTGCATGAAAACTATGCGGACAATAGTTGTGCATTGTGGGCAGTTGAATGAAGGGCATCAAAGGCTAATCAATTCAGGCTGGAATATCGTTTCCATAAGAAACTTTAGAAATTATGATTTGACTAATATCGATCTGGTTGTAGTCGATGAAACACAACGAATATACGCAAATCAATTCGACAATTTGGTTGTAGAGGCGGCATCGAAAGATACGCATTGTATTTTTTCATACGACAAGCAACAAACTCTATCAAGATCCGAAGCGCATACAAATATTGAAGGTAAGATTAATGCCATTAGTGGTGCTAATAAGTACAGCTTGTCGGACAAAATAAGGACAAACAAAGAGATTGCGGATTTTATAAAAGTGCTATTCGATAATAAAAGGAATAATATCACAGTGTCGAATTGCGGGAATATTGACTTCGATTATTTTACAGATTCATCAAATGTTAAAGATTATATCTCCCTGATAAGTAATGAGGGTTGGGAGGTTCTTAGATTGACTCCATCTCAATACAACAATGAACACCATGAGTCATATTCTCAAGTATCTAGTAAGAATTCACACCGGGTCATTGGTCAAGAGTTTGACAATGTTGCAGTGGTAATAGATGAATACTTCTCTTATGGAGCAGATGGGAAACTAATCTATAGCTCACGAACATATTATGATTCAGTGAAAATGTTATTTCAAAACATAACTCGAACAAGAAAAAAGCTAAAGCTGATAATAATAGGAAATAGGCAGATTCTAAACAGGTGTTTGTCGGTTATGAAATAAGCCTTCTAATGGGCCAACTAACAAGGCGCTGCTGCCGGACAATTTTTACGCTGGGCTCCAAAATTGCCGCAGAGCGCGGCGTTAGCCATCAGGAAAAAAATTTTATGCCAAAGAATATTCCCTTCCATTCCATAATCCTGCTGGAAAAATCTGAAAAACTGGAAAAGATAGATGGAACTATTCATCTTATATTGTTGGCAATGGCAATTGAGGCTTTCTTACAAGATGTTCAATGCTTTTACCAAGCCATAAGTGCTAGCCGAATATCATTTTCATCCAATGGCAGTCCTTTTAAAGGACGTAATACCACCACGAGTAGTAGAGGATGTATAGCTTCAGGAAGCCAGGCTCCGGTTGTGTTTATCAGTGATGAAGAGTTGCGCCTGATGACTTTTATTGAAAGCATGGAAAAAGAATCTCCAGCACGGAAATATGAACATATAAAAAATTATTTAAGCTTATCAGAATGGCGAAAGGGAGAAGATGAAGAGTTCAAAGATCTGCAAAGCCTTATTCAGTTAAGGAATATGGTGATTCATATAAAATCTGACGCAATTGACCTTAGTTACGACCTGCTCATAGAGAAACCTCCAAAGATAATTGAAAATCTAAAATTAAAAGGGGTTCTCCCTAGAGGTAATCAATCGACTGAGGCATGGATATATCTTCTTGATCAGAAGGGCTTTATAGACTGGTGCAGGATAACCGCAAAGAACAACATAGCAAGCATTCTGAGCATCCTTCCGAAAAAAGGCGTAACTGAAATTTTTAGATCGTCATATGAACAGTCTCTTGAGAGCTTTAAGTTCTAAGGGTTAACAAGCGCCAGCACATCGCGCCTGCGGCGCTGACTCGCAACAAGTTGCTCGCCTGTGTGGCGGGCGTTAGGCGTAAAAACTCTTCAAATCCCTCGCATAAAAAAACACCAAGAAACTGTTGATTTATACAGTTTCTTGGTGTTTCATTGTTTCTGCTTGTAACCCAAACACAGGAGAGTCCAAGCAAAATAGTTACGTAAATTCAAATCGCTACCCCTGAGTGCGCTAACACCCAGAGGCAGCTAACCACAACAGACTTCGAAGGAGTCCATCATGGCTAAGCGCAATGATAAGCCAGAGTCCCGCTCGGCTGCAAAA
>CAZXTH010000204.1:0-6270 GCA_964643585.1 uncultured Pseudoalteromonadaceae bacterium | reverse complement strand
GTTCAAAATGCTCATTTACTCTGTGTAAACTGCGCTTTCTCACCTGTTTTTGCCTTGCATAACCTTCGTTCGCGAGATCTGAAACAGGTTCTGAGAACATGTTCTTCCTGACAGAAGCTGGCAGACAACAATAGAGACACTACTTACAATATGGGCAGTAGTGTAATATGACTTCCGTGCAATCGCTAACGCTATTGTCAGCTCTGATACAGGAAAATCATTTATGATGGATTTAACAACACCCGCTTTGCTTTTCCCGGCTATATCATTATTGTTTCTTGCTTACACTAACCGTTTTTTGGTACTGGCCCAACTTATCAGGCAACTGAACAGCCGGGAAGGGAATCAGGTTCGCGATATGGCACGCAGGCAAATTGTCAATTTACGTAAGAGAATTGTATTAATACGTGCCATGCAGAAATATGGTGTCCTTAGTTTTGTATTATGTACTTTATGTATGTTTTTCCTGTTTATGGAGTGGATGCTGGCAGGACAAATCAGCTTTGCAGTTAGTCTGGTCAGCCTGTTAATCAGCCTGCTGTACTCGTTATATGAAATACAGATTTCCTGTGATGCCATTAATATTGAACTTGAATCGCTGGAAAATCGTTAAAACATATTGATACACCAAGATCAGACACGCCTCCGGAAACTGACCGGCAATTTGCTTGTCGAAGGAACATTAAAGTAAAACGTTCTGCTGCTGATATACTTAAAGTTATGGAACGTCGAGATGTCGCACCTGATTACCGTTATAGCCATCAGGTGCAGCTAACAGAGGAAAGAAGTTATGCGCAACTTGTATACCAAACGCCTTACCATGCTGTTCTGCGCTGCTGCAGCACTGTTAATAACCAGTTGTGCCAGTGGTCCGAATATCAGGACTGATACCGCACCCAATACTGATTTCAGCAGTTACAGAACCTTTGGTTTTATGCCGGAACTAGCAACAGACAAAGCAGGTTACACTACGCTGATTACCCAGCATTTCAAACACTCCATTACCAGAGAAATGACTAACCGCGGTTACACTTACAGCGAAACTAACCCGGATTTACTGGTAAACTTTAACTCTAATGTAGAAAGCCGCTCAGAAACACGTACTATGCCTGCAGCAACGATGCATTACGGTTATTACAGCTATCGCCGTGGCTTGTATACCAGCTTCCCGGTGTATACAACTGACGTTGATACCATCCATTATAAAGTCGGTACCGTTAATATTGATCTGGTCGACTCTGCCAAGAAACAGCTGATCTGGGAAGGTGTATCCGAAGGAACACTGAAGAAAAAGGATCTGGCGCAACCACAAACTGCTATTGATAACGTGGTCAGTCTGGTATTCAAAAAACTTCCGGCCAGAACAGCCAACTAATCATTTAATAACCCAGTCAATTCAATTAAGGCTTGCTGCTGAAAAGCAGTGAGCCTTTTTATTATTTTTTTACCCGGATAAAACTATTTTTTCAGCTATGCCGACTTAATAACGTAAGCTGAAATCAGTGCTGAACAGCATCTGGCAAGCAGCCATGATTAACTCAACCAGAGAATAACAACAACGTGTTCAAACGCAGTGATGAAAGCCTGATAAAAAGCGCCTTGAAAGGCGATCAGCAAGCCTGGCAGCAGCTGGTCAGCCGTCATGAAAGTGCTTTGTTTTATTTTGGAATACGGCTGCTGGGCTCTGCAGAAGATGCCAGAGATCTGCTACAGGATGTTCTGGTAGTGCTATGCAGAAACCTCGGAGAATTCAGAGGTGAAAGCAGCTTTAAAAGCTGGCTATTCAGCATTGCTAACTACCGGGCAGTAGATATGCTGCGCAAGCGCAGAATCAACGAACCGGCAGACATACTGGACGAAATGCCAGATGAGCAGCTGGCAAGCCATGAAAGCCAGCTGTCAGAACGGCAGCAACAGCAACAGGTACAACAGCAGCTACGCCGCCTGCCACCGGAGCAACGGCTGGTGCTGGAACTGAAATTTTATCAGCAATTTACCTTTGATGAGATTGCTGAACAATTAGGTGTTTCAGCCAACACCGCAAAATCGCGTTTTTATGCCGCTCTCGACAAAATGCGGCTGCAACTGGAGGTAGCAGATGCCTGATCATCAGCAGATATTTGAAAACTGGCTTGCCGGTAAAATATCCGACAAGCAGTGTGCTGAACAATTACAGCACGACAGCGTCTGGTATAACCGGATGCAACAGACACAGGCTCTGCAACAACACGCCAGGCAGCCTGTGTATGGCAATATTCCGCACATTGATACCAGTACAATGTTCCGCCAGCAATGGCAAACACCCGCCAAGCCACAACGTAGCTGGTGGCCTCAGCTTAGCCTGGCACTGTCATGCTGTGCCATGCTGATCAGCTTGTCGCCACTGCAATTACAACTTAACGATGGCAGCCTGGCTCTCAGCTGGCAAAAAAGCAGCAATAACGACACGCTGGAATCAGTACAGACTTTGCTGGCTCAGCAGCAACAAGCTCAGCAAACCTGGCTGGCACAACAGCTGCAGCTTCAGCAACAACAAAGTGCCGCTCAGTTGGTGCTGTTAAAAGACTATCTGCAGGATGAATTTCAACGCGGCCAGCGCCGGGATTTACTGGAGGTTGTTGACTACCTGAACCAGCAACGTGAAGCCGACTGGCATTACCTGCAAACAAATTACCAGCAAATGCAGGCCAGCCAGCGGCAACCTGCATTGACTTACCCAGCAAATTACCAAGACAACGGAGTCGTAAAACCATGAAATGTCTAGTCCGCTCAGCTGTTGCCACCCTGATGCTGGCCAGCACACTCTCTGCCGCCAACGCAGCAGACGAAATCAACCCGGCCCTGAGCAAAAATGCCGAAATACTGCGTACCATTATGCAGACCACGTTTAAAGACGATAAAAATACTCCGGTATCGCAGCTAAGCTACGGTTATCTTGCTGGGCAGGGATTACTGTTTCAGGCCAATATAAACAGAGGTTTTCGCCACATTATTACCATGGGTGGAAAAACATCACTGTCTATGCCGCCTGTTCCGCCAGTACCACCGGTAAACATTGATGGCTCAACAAGCGTTACCATCGACACATCCGAAATTGAAAACTGGGCGGAACAAGTACGCGATATGATGGCTGATCAACAGCGTGATCAATACCATCAGATTAAAGATTTGCAGCAAAAACGGATGCAACTCGAACGCCAGTTGTACGATATTGAGCGTGACAAGCGTAATATTGAATTTAACCGGCAACTGACAGAAATCTCAAAAGATGAGCAAAAAGAGCTGCAACAGCTAAACCAGCAACAGCAGCAAACCAGGCAACAACTGGACAAAATCACGGCTGAGGCAGATAAAGCCAAAGCTGATCTGGAGAAACAGCAAGCAGCAGAAGTTGCAGAAGCCGCCCGTCAAACGACAGAAATGATCAGCCGCGTTGGTGAACAATTTTCGGCTATGCTGTGTGATTACGGTGCCAGCCTGCGCGAGCTTCCTGATAATGAGCATGTCAGTCTGCAGTTGACCAATCTTTCACGCTCACCGGAAAAGTATTACTGGGTGGTAAAGAAGTCTGATATCAATCAGTGTATTACCGGTAAAACCAACCCTAAAGGGCTGCAGGCAAAAATCCGGCACTATAAGTTCTGAAACTCAAAATATGGTACATAACAGTAAAGCTGATAGTGGACAAGACCCCGTTCATGCAGGCTCGCTGTGAATATTCCTCCATAAGCCCATATCCAGCATCTATGCTGGATATGGGCTACTAAGAACCTGTCTCGGATCTGCTGCACTTTGGCTCTGCGGTGTTAAAAACAATAATACTTATCTTCAGGAAAAAACTCTTTTGCTGGACAGCTCCGCGCTCTGCACGTAAAACAGCCGCCAGCCCGTTACCGGAAGCATACAATTCACAAGAAGCATACAATGCCAGAACTCAGCCCCTCCAATCATACTTTCCCTGATGCTATTTTTGAGCAGTTTTATGCCAATGGCTGGGTCTGGGTTGAAAACTTCCTGCAACCAGAACTGAATCAGGCATTACTCAGTGAAGTCAGTCACGATATCCACCTTACCCCGGCGGGGGTAGGCCGTGAAACACAGCATCAGTTAAACAACACTATCCGCCGCGATCAAACCCGTTGGTTTAATAACGAAAGTACTCCGCAACAAGCTTATCTGTCACTGATGGCGCAATTGCAGCAACAGTTTAACCGCCGTTTTTTTCTGGGGTTATTTGATTTTGAATGCCACTATGCCCGTTATCAGCAAGGCGATTTTTATAAGAAACATCTGGATGCGTTTAAAGGACGCAGTAACCGGGTACTGACAACCGTCAGCTATTTAAATACTGTACAGGCAGGTGGTGAAATTGCAATGTACAGCGAACAAGAAGAATTAATCAGTCAATTTAAGCCTTTGGCTGGCAGCTTGCTGATTTTTGAAAGTGAACGTTTCCCACACGAGGTGTTACCGGCACAGGATACCCGCTACAGTATTGCAGGCTGGTTTCGCCACAATAACAGCATTGCCGGGCATATCGATCCGCCGTCATGATTGTTTGTCAGTCGCAGCTGATCTATCATAAGCGAATGCAACGCTCTCTCTGTTATCTGTTACTACTGCTTATTGCACTACCTGCCTGGTCGGTGCATGTGCCTGTGGCAAACACAGCCATTACAGAAAACATTGCCACCACTCACCCGCACCAGCCTGCGGTTGAACCGGAGCATTCCTGCCATAGCGCATCCATCGCGGAACCAGAGATTAACAGCTCCGATTCCGATAATGCAGAACACGACTGCTGCCACGGCGATCAGCAACACCAGTGTGACAATAACTGCACCACCCAGCATTGTTCAGCCAGTGCAGCATTGTTAATGGTACTGGCTAACAGCTGTAACGCCTTTTTGCGCGACGAACTGAATGATCACCAAAGCCTGCCTGAATGGCTGTTTTTTAAAGATCCCCCGCCCCCTATAAACGCCTGACACCGAAGAACGCTTTGTTGTTGCCATATTCGCAGTAAGAAAGCTTCGAGAAAACCAGTTTATGTTATCCGGCTTTTGCCATTTCAGGTTTCAGGATTTTGTTATGAAAAACCATTTTATTATGTTTATTACTGCCGTTTATATGGCAGTGAGTATCCCGGTTGTTGGTGCACAACAGCACGATCCACATGCTCATCATACTCAGCAGCAAGCGACAACCAAAACAACAGAACATGATCATGCTGCACATAATCACCATCAGCCAGCAGCAAAGCAAAGTGTGTTGCCAGCAGCAGATAAACAGCAAACAGAGGTTTATGTTTGCCCGATGCATCCTGAGGTCAGGCAACATGAACCTGGCCGCTGCCCTATCTGCAAAATGGCACTGGTGGCTGAAAACGCTGCTGATGAACATGCGCATCACACCATGCATCAGCATACAGCTGAACACACAGAGCCACATAAAGATCACTCGCCGGCTCAGCATGAACACAGCCATCATCAGCCGGAAAACACCAGTGTGATACAACAGCTTACCGGGCAGCAGCAGCCAACGTATGTCTGCCCGATGCATCCACAAATCCGCCAGGGTGAACCGGGCAGTTGTCCAATCTGCGGTATGGATCTGGTGCTGCAAAAACCGGCAGCGACAAACGCCAACCATGCAGCACATACCATTACGGTTAATGGCAATATGCAGCAGGCTCTGGGTATCCGCACGGCAACAGCAACACACCGCACACTGCAACCGGTCATTGAGACACTGGCACAGGTGCAATATCCGGAAGATGCGATTCACCACAGCCATATCCGGGCGCAAGGCTGGATTGAACAATTGTATGTCCGCACCACCGGGCAGCAGGTAAAAGCAGGCGATAAACTCTTTACTTATTATGCACCAGAGCTGGTCGTGGCACAGGACGACTACCTGCAAGCCTGGCAGATCAGACATCAGGCTAATGGTAAAAACCTGCTGCAACGATCTGAAACCCGGCTACGCCTGCTGGGATTAACCGACAGCGATATCAGCTATCTGCAACAACACCAGCAAAGCCAGCACCGGATTACCACTTACGCTAAGCACAGTGGCATTGTTACTGCCCTCAATATCCGCGATGGTATGTATATTCAGCCGGGCGATACGCTGCTGGAACTGACTAATCTGGATAACGTCTGGCTGCTGGCAGATATCACAGAATCACAGCGTACGCTGATTAAACCAGGCATGCAGGCGCACGTTACCGTACAGCCTTCGCAACCGCCACTGGCGACAACCATTGAC
>CAZXTH010000203.1:6054-6283 GCA_964643585.1 uncultured Pseudoalteromonadaceae bacterium | reverse complement strand
ATATCAGCCAGTTGCCCCGTGGCTGGCCGGTTTTGTTCAGTCTCAGCTTGCCATAATGCCTCAGCCAGCTGCGTAAATTGCTGGTCTTTATCTGCAGCTTTTTGCTGGCTGGCACAGGCACTCAGCAGCAAAAGGCCGGCTATAGTGAACAGATATTTTTTCATTATTATTTTCCTGCTTAAAAAATTGTCATCCGACACAAAAGCCGTTACAATCGGATGACAATTTT
>CAZXTH010000203.1:0-6044 GCA_964643585.1 uncultured Pseudoalteromonadaceae bacterium | reverse complement strand
GATGACAGTGCCGGATAACTACCGTAAACAGCATTTAATCTGATTCTTTTTCAGATAATCTGCATCAGACCGTAGTTTTCGGAAAGTTTCTGCTGCATCTTCCGCCACATGTTGCAGTTATTTTCATCTGACAACAAATTTTCATCCCCCGGCTGGTTGCCAGCCGCAGGGATTCGCGTAGTATAAACGCAGAAACCCTCATCCCAGACCTTAAACGGAGTGTTACTTGGTCTTATGAAGTATCAGGACTCGCTGGAACAGGCACATGACAAAGCAACACAGGTAAGTGTATTTTTGTCACGCCATAAGCTCGCTCCCCATCCGGTCAACTATACCGTTTGCTATGAATATATCAGCGGCTTAAATGAAGGTCTGAGTCAGGCTATTAATCAGAAACTGACAGCCGGAGCCGAACTGGATGACTTCATTATGGCCGAACTGTATAGCCGCTGGCTGGTTCCGGCAAATCAGCAACAGGAGCAGCTGTTACAGGAAATGTCCGGCATAGTTACCAGACTTGCAGGGTTTACCGATGTCGCTTCTGAGGCCGTCACCGATTACCTGCAGCAACTTGAGCAACAGCTGCAACAGGCAAAAAGCGGCCAGAATATCGCCACCCCGCTGATAAGATCCCTACATGCTCTCACCACTGATTATCAGCTGAGCCAGCAGCAGTTACAGCATCAGTTGGAGCTGGCCAATCAGCAAAGCCGCCAGTTACGTTATGAACTCGAAGAAGTTAAAAAGCAACGCCTGCTGGATCCCCTAACCGGCTTATATAATCGTGTTGCAATGCAAAATCAGGTGGATATCTGGCTGAGCGAGCAGCCTGATCGCCACATTGCCGCTATTGCCATTGACCTGGATTATTTCAGCTACTTTAACCAGAAGTATGGCTACATCATTGGGGATATTATTCTGTCAAAAGTAGCCCGAAAAATCGGCAGCTATGTGCAGGAAAGCGGCTTGCCTGTCCGTTCTGGTGGTGAGCAGTTTTTATTGTTGCTGCCTGATGTTGATTTACGTACCGCCGGAGAAATTGCAGAACAGGTACGTAAAGGCGTGGAAAAGCTCCGGTTTGTTTCAGCCAGAAATAAAAAAGCTCTGCCCAGTATTACTATATCGCTCGGCGTTACACTCTATCAGGCAACTGAAACCTGGTACCAGTTTCTCGCGCGCACCTCAGATGTACTGAAACTTGCAAAAAACCGTGGTCGTAATCAGGTTAGCAGCCAGCCATCTGTATAAACTGTGCTGGATCACAGAAACCGTGCTTTCACTGTCAGATAAGTTGGCTCGGCAGGCATAATCTTTTACACTACCGCTAATTTCCCGTAAGCAGGCACGGATATGACAGAGCCAGATAAAGATACCACCCACTTCGGTTTTAAAACGATTCCGGCAGATAAGAAAGTTTCGCTGGTGGCCGATGTCTTTCACTCAGTAGCTGCAAAATACGACATCATGAATGATGTTATGTCGATGGGTATTCATCGTTTATGGAAACGTTTTACCATTGACTGCAGCGGTGTGCGTCCGGGCCAGAAAGTGCTGGATCTGGCCGGAGGAACCGGAGATATTACTGCACTGTTTTCCCGTCGGGTTGGCCCAACCGGCAAAGTCGTACTGGCTGACATTAATGAATCCATGCTCAGGGTTGGCCGCGATAAGCTACGTGACCTGGGGCTGGTAAATAACATTGAGTTTGTTCAGGCAAACGCTGAGGCATTACCATTTGCAGATAATACTTTCGATATTATCACTATCGGTTTCGGCTTGCGTAATGTTACCGATAAAGACGCTGCACTGCGTTCAATGTTCCGGGTACTGAAGCCGGGCGGACGCCTGCTGGTACTCGAGTTCTCAAAACCATCGGCGCAGTGGCTCAGTAAAGTTTACGATGTTTACTCATTCAAAATACTGCCGGCGATGGGACAGCTGATTGCCAACGACCGGGAAAGTTATCAGTACCTCGCTGAATCTATCCGTATGCACCCGGATCAGGAAACGCTGAAAGCCATGATGCAACAGGCAGGTTTTGGCGATGTCACTTATCATAATCTGACCGGTGGAATCGTTGCGTTGCATCGGGGATATAAATTCTGATGTTGCCGCAGCTGCTTTGTACTCTGGCAGAGAAATTGCTGGCCCGGCTGATCAGTATGGACCCGGCAGCGCGTCAAAATCTGGCGAGATTACAAGGTAAGCAACTGACCTTTACCTTAAAGGAATTGCCGGTGACACTGGTGCTGACAGCAACAGCAGAGACCATCTTACTGAATCAGCATAATGAAACCACAGACTGCGCCATCACCACTGATCTTGCCAGCCTGCGCCAGTTAAGCGATCCCAGCCAGCTGACCAGACTAATTCGGGCGGATGTACTGCAAATTGATGGCGATATTCAGGTTGCCCAGCAATTCAGCCATTTCATCCAGCAATTGCATCCCGACTGGGAACAGGCTTTATCCCGTTATACTGGTGATGCTCTGGCACATAAAATCTCTGGCATAATGCAGCAAATCCACCAGAGTCTGCAGCAAAAATCCGGCGAACTGCAACAATTGACCACTGAATTGGTTCAGGACGAATTACAGCTCAGCCCCACTCCTCCCGAAGTACAAATGTTCAGTGAGCAGGTAAGCCAGTTACATAGCCGGGTTGAGCTATTAAGCCAGCAACTGAACCGGATGCAGAGGTAAGATCAGGTGAGTTTCAGACGTTTCTATCAGATCCAGAAAACACTGTTGCAGTATGGTCTTGACGAGCTGGTGCCGCCGGCGTGGCAACCATGGTATGCCCGCTTACTGCGCCGTTCTGCATTCTGGTTGCGTAACCGTTATCCAGACCAGCCTGTAGAAGTAAGATTAAGACTGGCATTACAGAGTTTGGGGCCTGTGTGGGTGAAGTTCGGGCAAATGCTGTCAACCAGACGGGACCTGCTGCCTGGCCCTATCGCTAATGAGCTGGCTTTGCTACAGGATAAAGTCGCTCCCTTTCCGGGAGCTCAGGCACAACAGATTATTGAACAGGCACTGGAGCTCAATAATATTACAGAATGCTTCAGCCAGTTTGATCAACAGCCACTGGCCTCGGCTTCTATTGCCCAGGTACATGCTGCAGTATTGCTTGAAGCTGACGGCACCCAGACCGATGTGGTGATCAAAGTCATACGCCCGAACATCCGTCGCCAGATTGTGGCAGACCTTGAGCTAATGGCCAGTGTAGCGGATATCGCTACCCGTTTTCTGCCTGATGGCAAACGACTGCGGCCAAGAGAAGTGGTTGCTGAGTACCGAAAAACCATTCTTGATGAACTCGACCTGCAACGGGAGGCAGCCAACGCTATTCAGCTGCGCCGTAACTTTGAAGGTTCAGACTCTCTTTATATTCCTTATGTCTACAGCGACTTTAGCCGCCACAATGTCATGGTGATGGAGCGCATTTACGGTATTCCGGTTTCTGATATAGCCGCCCTTAATGCGCAAGGAACCGATATGGAATTACTGGCAAAACGTGGGGTAGAAGTTTTCTTTACCCAGGTATTCCGGGACAGCTTTTTTCATGCCGATATGCACCCTGGCAATATTTTCGTCTCCCGTGAACATCCGCATAATCCGAAATATATTGGTATCGACTGCGGCATTGTTGGTACGCTTAATTCTGAAGATAAGCGTTACCTGGCAGAGAATTTCGTCGCTTTCTTTAATCGTGATTACCGGAAAGTCGCTCAACTGCATATCGACTCAGGCTGGGTGCCAGCCAATACGAGTGTCGAAGAATTCGAAAGCGCCATCCGGACCGTCTGCGAGCCTATTTTCCAAAAACCGCTGGCAGAAATTTCATTCGGTCACGTGCTGCTACACCTGTTCAATACCGCCCGTCGTTTTAATATGCAGGTGCAGCCACAACTGGTTTTACTGCAAAAAACCCTGCTGTATATAGAAGGGCTTGGGCGTCAGCTTTATCCACAGCTGGATTTATGGAAAACGGCTAAACCTTTCCTGGAAGACTGGGTCAAACAGCAGGTCGGCTTACCAGCGATATGGCGCCAGATCCGCGAAAACCTGCCGTACTGGGCAGAAAAACTGCCGCAAATGCCGACGCTGGTTCATCGTTATCTGGAACAGGGCCCCCGGCAACAGGCTCAGTTACAGGCTGTATTACAGCAGTTACAGCAACAAAACAGGCAAAATACCCGGCAAATTATTTATGCGGTTTTCGCTGCTGCAACCTTAATCAGTGGTAGTATAATACTTGCTCTTGGCTGGACAGTTCCCGCTGTGCTGCTGTTAAGCGGTGGTGGTATTTTTTCAGTTAAAGCACTTTTTGCATAATATTTTACCTGGCTGCCTGCCTGAGGCAGCGTGAACAGAGGATAGGAACATGGGAATCGGCGGCATCAGTATCTGGAATTTGCTTATTATTCTGGCCATCGTCGTACTGTTATTCGGAACTAAACGACTGCGTGGTATTGGATCTGATATGGGCTCAGCCATTAAAGGTTTCCGTAATTCTCTGAAAGATGAACCGGCAGAACAAGAAGAAGCTGCCAAGCCTCAGTTATCAGAGCATGCCAAAACTGATACCAGCAAAGATCAGCAACAAGCCTCTCAGGCTGAGCAGAAAGATAAAGTCTGATTATGAGTTTCTGGGAGCTGGTTGTTATTGCAGTGGTTGCACTTATCGTGCTGGGCCCTGAAAAACTGCCCGGCGCAATTCGTTCTGTTCATCGCACGATACAAAATATCAAACAGTTTGGTCAGCAAATGCAGGCCGAGCTGAGTGCAGATCTGCGCAGCCATGAATTACACCAGAAACTGAAAGATGCCGAAGCCAAGGGATTGCTAAACCTGACTGAACAGGAAAAAGCTGCTCTGGCAGAGCTGAAACAGGCAGCAGAAGATGTTACCACCCCGGTTGCTAACGCCAGCCATTCAGATAACGTGAAAGATAATGAGCATAAAAGCTGAGCCAGACAGTTTACTGGGCCATCTGATTGAGTTACGTAACAGGCTGCTGCGATGTGTACTTGCGGTGTTGCTGGTATTTGTCGCCTTAGCCTATTTTGCGCAGGATATTTATCACTACCTGGCGCAACCCTTACTGGCTGTATTGCCGGAAGGAAGCAGCATGATAGCGACTGATGTTGCCGCTCCCTTCTTTGCACCATTTAAGCTGACCTTTATCGTAGCGCTGTGCCTTGCCATTCCCTATATTCTTTTTCAGCTGTGGCGCTTCGTGGCTCCGGCATTATATCGTCAGGAAAAGCGCCTGGTAGCTCCGCTGGTGATTAGTAGTACTCTGCTTTTTTATGCCGGTATCTCTTTCGCCTATTTTTTAGTGTTTCCGATTATTTTTACCTTCTTCACCAGCGTGGCCCCGGAAGGCGTCACCGTAGCTACCGATATCAGCAGCTATCTGGATTTTGTCTTAAAGCTGTTTTTTGCTTTCGGATTATCATTTGAAATACCGGTCGCGATACTACTGCTGATTTGGAGTGGTGCAACTACCCGTGAAGCTCTGGCAGAAAAGCGTCCTTATATTATCGTCGGCGCTTTTATTCTCGGTATGCTGCTGACTCCGCCGGATGTGTTATCCCAGATACTACTGGCTGTGCCAATGTGCCTGCTGTTTGAAGCCGGTTTGTGGTTAAGCCGTTTCTACCAGCCAGCCAGTAATCCAGAAACTCAACAGGAAGAGAACGAATGAAATCTGTACACACTTTATGCCTGGCAATTTTGGCAATCACAGCATCACAGGCCAGCGCACAATCACAAAATCTGCAACAAGCTATTGAGCAGTGCAGGCTGGAACAGAACGCCCTGAAGCGTTTGGTTTGTTACGATGAAATTGGCACAGCAGGTCAACCTGCTATAAAAGAAAAAGCTGTGCCAACCGTTGCTGCAGCTCAGGCTGCTCCAGCAACAGCAGTCACCGCTCCTGTTACTCCGGCCTCCACACCAGCTGCTGGGGCTGAGTTTGGCCTGGAACATCGCAAAAAAAGTGACGAAAACACTGCAGATCAAATCTATGCCACTGTA
>CAZXTH010000202.1:0-6296 GCA_964643585.1 uncultured Pseudoalteromonadaceae bacterium | reverse complement strand
CTTGGCGGTGGTGTGGGGTATTGTCCGGGTGTGACATGCGGCCGGCGTGCATCAACTGGATGAAGATGTGGCCGCCCTTGGCATGAACAGCATCCGTCACCTTCTTCCAGCCAGCGACGTGCGCGTCGGTGTAGATACCAGGCGTGGTCAGATAGCCCTGGCCGTCATCGGACGGTTGCGTGCCTTCGCTGACGATCAGGCCTACGCTAGCACGCTGGGCGTAATAGGTGGCCGCTAGTTCGCCCGGCGTGCCATCGA
Source organism: uncultured Pseudoalteromonadaceae bacterium (assembly GCA_964643585.1). Classification (GTDB taxonomy): domain Bacteria; phylum Pseudomonadota; class Gammaproteobacteria; order Enterobacterales; family Alteromonadaceae; genus Alishewanella. The sequence continues at coordinate 6,038 of CAZXTH010000202.1, read as the reverse complement.
ACTGCGCACGGCTGCGGGTCATCGGGGCCATCACCAGACGGTTTTGCAGGTTGTAGCGGCCAAGGCGGACGGGTTCGAAAACGGTAGTCATACTGGCATACTCCAATGTGTTAGTGGAAGAAGAGGTTCCGGTCTTCTACGAAGACGCGCACTGGACGCCTGTTCGGGCTACCAATGCTTCGGACGCGGCCAGGAACCTGCCGATATGCGCCTCGCTCAGACCGGCCGAAGGCAGGATGGCCTGCCCCTTCCTATCGAACAGCGCACCGCTGCGGCCTTCGATGTCCGGCGTCACTAGCAACGGAACGATGCGTCCGGCATATTCCTCAGGCGTCGGGTTGAACATGCCGATCAGCCCTTCGATGAGACCGAAGAATCGGCTTCTGCCGAGGAAGTTGCTGCGGATGTTGGTCTTCACCAACCCAGGATTGAGGCCGAAGGAATCGAGATGCGGATAGCGTTTGACCGCATCCAACACGAGCATTTCGTTGCCCGCGACGGTGTTCATATGTTGCGCGAGCGCCTTGTAGCCACGCTCAGCATTGAGATCGTCGGGTGTACCTTTCTGTCCGCCGCCCGGGTAGGCCATGTTGAACACACGCGGCTTCGGGGCGTCTGCGGGCCGGCCGCGTCCGAGTCTTGGCCCCATCTCGCGTAGCATGACGAGGCGATTGAGGTAGCTGACGGCCATATCCAGTTCGAGACCTTCCTTGCTTTCCTGCCGCTCTGGCGAGGCAAAGATGCCGGCAGTGAACAGGAGAAGGTCAGCGGTTTCGGCGGGAAGCTCTCGCGCTACGCGCTGCGCTTCAGTCATCAGGCTCAAATCGGCCTTGACGAACTGGATGTTCGATTGGCCGGCATCCCGAAAGGTCTGACCCACGACGACAACTCTGGCACCGCGCGCCACGAGCAGTTGGGTGATCGCGCGGCCAAGGCCGCCGGTGCCACCGACGACGATGGCATTCTTGTCCTGAAGGTTGAGGCTGGCGGCATCGACATGCCGCCAGGAAACGGTTGTGTCCTTCTTCATGGCTTAAAGCCCCTCCTGCACGACATATTCGCGAACAGTTGTCGGATGGATGTTCGGGAACAGGTTGTTGTAGAGCGGATCAAGGCGGCCTTCGCCATCGAGCGTCGAGCGGTAATACATCAGTGGCAGGAATTGCCGAAAGTTCTGCTGGCCGCCGCTTGCCAGTTCGGCGATGCGCACATCGAGATCTGCAAGAGATCCTTGCGTCACCACTTCGAGCTTTTTGCCGGACGCTTCCTCATAAGCAGCAACAATGCCATGGAAGTCGAGCGCATCCCCGGTCACGGCCAGCGCCCGCGGCAAGGCACGTTCATCGACGGCGGCTGCCGCCGTATAGAGTGCGGTGTCCTTGTAGGTTGTCCAGTATTGCGTCTGCTTTCCGTCGCCCCAAACATAGGCTTTGCCCTCGGCGGGGTTGATGACGTTTATGAAGCCGAATAGCACGCCGCGGTCGAGAAAGCCGCCGTTGAGAATATGAACGACCTCGACATTGCCACGTTCGGCATCCGCCAGATCGGCAAACTGGCGTCGCCAGTCGGACGTGACGATCTGGCCTGGCTTCACCTTGAACAGATCAAGCGAGAAGGTCGAAGGAATGAAGCGACGAACACCGGCTTTACGGGCAGCACGGAGTAATTTGGCTTGACCTTCAATGATTTCATTCGGACCGCCCTGAATAGACGATATAACAGCAAAAACCCCACTCGTCAGTTGATCAAGCACTTCATCATCGTTTTTTCCTATAGCACCTTCAACGATCTGAGCTCCGCGAGCTTCCAATGCTGCGATCTTTGAACGGCTTTCCGGACGTACCAATAGACGCAGAGTCACCCCAGGCGTATTCAGTAAAGCGTCCGCGATCAACCCGCCCAAATGACCACTAGCACCAACTAATGCGATAATTTTCTTGCTCATAACAGACTCCTGATTCTTCTGAAATTTGTAGGGAATTGCCGGTTAGTCAAGACTCCATATATACGTTATTTGGATTCCCAACTAACAGAAAGAGCTTTGCTGTATCGCTACGAATATCAAAAGCTGCTTGTCTTCAATCCCGAAATATCGTCCTGATGCAAGAGGATTCCCCCATCAAGCTTCATAACGATCTCTCCTGCATCTTTATCCAGAAACATAGTCATCTATTTTTATAGTTGGATAAATATGATATTTTGAGAATCATTGATCCATTAATGGAGCAATAAAAATGAACGACCACCTGAAAGATATGGCGCTGTTTGTCGAAGTTGTGAAAGCTAAAGGGTTTCGCAGTGCATCTGATGTTTTGAATATGCCAAACTCGACGCTGTCACGAAGAATCAGTGAACTGGAGAAATCTATTGGCTTGCGGCTACTACACCGCACGACTCGCAAAATAGAGCTGACTGAAGCAGGACAAATTTACTTCGAACGTTGCAAACGTATTGTCGATGAAGCCAGGCTGGCACATGAGCAGCTTGGAGAAATGCTTGCTCAACCTAGTGGTGTATTGCGTGCTTCGCTACCAGTAGATTTTGCCGTAACCTATTTGGCTCCCTTGATAGCAGAGTTTGCCAGCTTATATCCAGGCATAACCTTCGACTTCGACCTTGCACCACGCAGGGTTGATTTGGTTAGCGAACCTTTCGATGTGGCAATTCGCATGGGCGAGTCAGAAAACTCACAATTGATCGCACGAAAATTGACCATGCTTACACCATATCTTTATGCGTCCCCTGGCTATCTTAAGCAATCTGGCGAACCTTACATACCTGCCGAGCTAGAACATCATGCGTGTTTTAATATTCTACTCGGCGGAGTGTGGGCGCTACACAATGGCAAGAAAACCATTACAGTGGCAACCGGTGGTCGCTTCACACTTAACAGCGTCGGTATGCTTCGCAGGCTTGCCACATTGGATATGGGTATCATCCTATTGCCTGAAGAAGTTGTAGCCGACGAATTAGCAAACGGAAAACTCCAAAGAATAATGCCTCAGTGGCATGGCACACCGCAGCCTGTATACGCAATAACTGAAACCAGACTGCTGCCAGCTAAAACTCAGCGCTTCATCGAGTTTTTACAGGAGCGTCTTGGGCGCACGGAAAGAAAACTGATTCAATAATTAGCACAATCCTCGCTGTTGCCTAGGTCAGATCGCGGTCCGCAACGTCGCCAGCCGGGTGTGCGCTTTGCCATCGACACTAGAAATGTTAGGTCACACGCTTACAAAGTTCTTCGCTCAACACCCAAAGATCTTCTGCAAGCTGAGTATCAAGCGCTTGCTTTTGTGGGGTAACGGCGCGGCGTTTGGAAATATATTGCCCTCGCACAGACGCTGCCTCGGAAGAAGTAGCCAACCAGATTAACGAATCAGCTCCCTGTTCCGGTGTACTGGAAAAGGGTTTGGCTAAAGCATATACGATGTTCAGTAAAAACCCTTGGTCAGAACCAAAACCCCCAAACCGAGTTCGCACCATCCCCGGCTCGAAACAGTTTGCTACAACATCTGTATCTGACAACCTTTGTTGAAGTGCTTTCGTAAAAAGAATGTTTGCCAGCTTTGATGCAGCATAGGCATTTGGCCCGGAACCATTAACGGAAGTTGCTATATCCGGCAGCAGAATCTTACCTCTTGCCTGCATGGAACTCGATGTTGAAACAATTCGAGCACCAGGCGTGTTACGGATCAAATCAAGCAAAGAGGTAGTCAACTGGAAATAGGCCAGATGATTCAGGGCAAATGTCAGTTCATAACCGTCAGGACCAAGAATCGGTTTTTTAAATGTTGCGCCGGCATTATTTACCAATACATCCAGCCGGTCATGACCGGCCTTGAATTCTTCAGCCATACGCTTTACATCCGCCATCCGTGACAGATCGCACAGCAGATAATCAATATTCTCGTTACCACTTGCAGCTTTTAATTCAGCAACAACACTCTCTGTTTTCAGTTTGTTGCGTCCCACCAATGTTACAGACGCACCTCGCCTGACAAATTCTGTCGCTGCCGCTTTACCAATGCCATCAGTTGCACCGGTCACTAAAAATATTTTGTTTTTCAGGTCTTGCATTGGTTTCTCCTTTGGAGTGCTTTGTTAATTGTGCGGATCATGCGCCAAGCTGGTTTATGTCCGCAGATTCATGAATGAATTTTTGTGACTGTCCCGCCACGATGCGCAGCATGGAACGGCCAAGAATTTCGGAAGTAGTAAATAGAAACGGGCACTTACGAACTAAAAATGGATACAAGGGGAATAACGGTGTCAACAATACAATCCCGACTTGATAGGCTCGTGTTCGGCTACGGATTCCCGGTCCAGGACGGATAAACCCCGGACGTACCACTCCAACATATTTGAATGGCATAGACTGTAATGTCCCTTCAACTCGCTGACGTACACGTGCCCACATTGAACGGCCTCCAGCCCCGCCGGCAGAGCAGTAACAGAATGACAATTCAGGATTCAAGCGAAGCAAAGACTTCGCCCAGACCAAAGTTAACTCCTCTGTCACTTTTGCATAGGCTGGCTCATCAAGACCGACAGAACTAATACCAATAGCCCAAATGCAGGCATCAAATCCCATGAGTTGCTTTTCTATCGAATCGAAATCAAAGAGATCCGGTAATAAAATCTCCGATAGTTTGGGATGATGAAGACCACAAGGCCGTCTGCCGATACATAAGACAGATTCAATATCCGCAGCCTTAAGTGCTTCATGCAAGACACTGGCACCTACCATGCCTGATGCCCCGAAAATGATAATTTTCATATCTGAATTCCTTATTAAAACCAGGGATCTTGAGCAAACAACCGCCAGCGCTGAGTGATTGAATCCTGCTTTGGCATGAGAATAACGGGTGCATTTTTGTCAGCAGATGATGCCGTGACATATAAATCACTATCTTTTAACTGAATAATCCAGGTGCCATCGCTTTGCTTGAAAAATACCCACTCCTGCGCAGGTGTGTTGCCTGAAATCTGCTGTATCAACTCAACACCCGGAACAAGATTTGAGGCTGCTTCAAATGCCTTTCCGGTATAGCGATTGATTAACCTGTAAGTGTTGTCGCTTACACGGACGAATTGCCAGGTCATGCACTTCCAGCGCCAGGAGTCATAAAGCACGATAGGGTTGCCATCATCTTTTCTGGCAGCGTAGGGGCGTATATTTTTATTATTTTGCACGCTCTGAATCGCATATGTCCCCCAAATAACATCCTGCACTTCCTGAGCACTGGCACTTCCAACAAGAGATACCATCATCAGGCTTAATACATTGGTGAATGTATGCGAACGAGCCTGTGCAAAATAACTTTGCAAATGGCGTTTAGAGAACATAGCTTCAACTCCTCTCATAAGCTGCAATATTTGATTTTTAATCAATAATTGAGCGATCAATCACTCATTTATTGATTAAAAATTATGCCACCGCGATAGCATTCCAGAATGCCTGAAATCCATCCTTGCAGATCGCCTCTGCGGACTTCGGGTTACTTCGTATAAAGGTCATAGTGACGTCTCCCATCGCCCCCATAATGGCGCCAACAAAATCAGGGGACTGATGCTTTAGTGTACCTCCAGCCATTGCCTGCTCAAGTAACGATGAGACATCACAGAATGCCCGGTTTCCTATATTCCGGGTTGATTCAGTGATTCTCGGTGAAAGGGACAGCTTAGCCAGAGCCTGATGCTCCTCAGGATGCTCAACCCCCCAATTCACATAAGTCTGCCATGCCTGCCAAATCTGATCCTGTAATGACATGGACTCTGGAAACTGAGCCAGCGCAAAACGTAACTGACCTTTCAACTCCAGATAGAGTTGATTCAACAATTCATCCTTGTTGGCAAAATAAATAAAGACAGTACCTTCAGCCACACCCGCCACTTTTGCAATTTTGGAGGTAGAGGCATTCAATCCCTCATCCGAAAAAAGTTTTGTTGCTGCTCGAAGAATGGTATGACGCTTATCTTCACTACGAGGTCTTGCCATTGAAAAAACACTTTATAAATGAGTAATCACTCAATAA
>CAZXTH010000201.1:0-6320 GCA_964643585.1 uncultured Pseudoalteromonadaceae bacterium | reverse complement strand
GTCAGGAAAGCCATCTGACGGGCTACAGCCTCATCAAAATCAAAAGTGTAATAATAGTTAGTAAGCAACCCATTACCACCCCCTTTAAACTGATCAAGAAAGCTACCGGTGTTATGTAATGTGAACATGCTGTCCGGAAAAATTTCAGTAAAACTCGGGTTAAATCCTGGGCCTCCACGTAACCCACTCCATGCTGTCCAGCCTCCCATATCCTGATCGGTACGGGCAACCCCTGCTTTTATTCTTACCAGTGGAATGCGGAAAGCCGAATTATCCCAAGTACCATCCAATTGCCATTGCTTAACAGATGCTTCACCGGGAGAGTGAGTGAACTGGCTGAAGTTAGAATCTATTTCTGATGGTTGCAACATAGTTGTACCATTACGCCAATTCACAAATGCCTGCGGAATCTCACCGCTGCGGTAATCATATATTTTGTTAATCAGCTGGTCTGATCCCAAAATAACCTGCCCGGAATTACCACTTCCTTTATCTGCACCGTTGTCAGCTTTGTTGTTGGAATCGTGATAATCAAGACTGACATGGAGATCATCAGTCAACTGCCAGTCAAAATTAAATCCTATCGACCGGGCTTTAACTTCAGTTGTGCCTTTATTGGCAGTAAAAGAAGAATCATTACCTCCAATATCCGCAAAGATTGCTGTTCCACGTGCATCAAGTTCATAGGCGTTAATATTGCCACCAAACTCATTCCAGATACCCCAGCCTATACTCTGACTGGCAGTAAGAGCGCGGCTGGCGGTGTAATCCACCGTGAATACCATGCTATCAACTGGTGCAAACTGCAGAGTTAACTGCCCATTAGTACGCTCTCTTTGCACGTCTTCAATACTGTAATTCATATCTTTCGGGAAGAAATAATTTCCAATAGGGTTACCATCGGCATCCCGAGGTCGTGCATCTTGAACCAAAGAAGTATCCAACGTAGGTAAATCAACATTAGCCTGCCACCCCTGAATACTCGCTTGCTGGCTCTGGAAGTCACGTCGATGGTGTGATAGTGAAAGTGCTACTCCAAACCGGTTATCAGCAAAGGTATTACTATAAATGGCTGACAAATCAGGTGTCACATCATCTCCATGCTCATTAGAGCTGTCGTACAATGCCTTACCCATCAATGCCATCTTTTGTCCTGGGCTAGCTAAAGGTTTAGCAGTCACAATATTCACTGTTGCCCCCAAACCGCCAGTAGGGTTTTCAGCTCTGGCTGTTTTATAAACCTCCAGTGCACTGACTCCCTCAGCAGAGAGGTTTTCCAGATTATAAGAGCGAGAGTAACCTGTACCCGGCATTTGACGCCCATTTAATGTAATCAGGTTAAAATCCGGGCCAAAGCCCCGTACAGTAATTTGACTACCTTCTCCGTTCGCACGGCTTACCGACACACCAGTAATCCGTTGCAAGGACTCCGCAAGGTTGGTATCAGGGAATTTTCCCATTTCTTCAGCAGAGATAGCATCAACCACCCCCATATTTTCACGTTTAATATCCATAGCACGAGACAAGCTGCCACGAATACCTTTAACCTGTATAACCTCCACAGCGGGTTCTGCAGTTGTATCTTGGGCCAGTACAGGAATACTGACTCCCACAGCAAAAAGCATTGACATCGTAGTCGCCAGCCGGGTTTTATTGAATGTTATTGTTTTCATAATAATCCTGCTCAGGTTAGCAATTCAGTCGTTATCAGTTATTGTTCGGCTGGTAAATACGAACGTTATCAAGTCGGTATACAGCACCATCTCCTGTTCCCCATGCAGGAAAGACCATAATGACATCTATCGCACTGACATCCAGTCCTGCATCAGATAGACTTAGCAAACTAAAGGTATAAGTTTGCCATGCCCCCGTAACTGGCCCCTGGCCATTATTTCCGCTAGCTAAATCCAGCTCTACAGCTGTAGAAGCATTATCAGATTCAATTTTGAACAGCCAGGTTGATGCCTGATTGCTTGGGGCTGAAACAACTTTCATATCAAACTGCACTACGCCTTCAGCCAAAAGGGCTGTAGCATCAAACTGAATACCGGTTTCAGATTTAAATCCCATGACTGTAGGCTCTGAGCCAATAACAAACTGTGCCGTCACACCATGTTGCGCATCGTCAATTTCTTCCGTTGGAATTGTGCCACCACAGCAGTCCCATAATGGCCAGTCAAGATTTTGCTCATCAGCAAATAATAATAATTCAGGTAATGGCTGAGCAATTCTCACATTATCAATACGATATACCGCACCTTCGCCATCACCCCAGGCGGGGAAAATCATAACAGCATCTATAGCAGACACATCCAATCCTGCATCTGACAACATTTGAAGTGGGAAAGTATAACTTTGCCATTGGCCTGTAACAGGAGCCTCTCCTTCCACACTCGCCGTGATGAACATTTCTGCTGCCGTAGCCTGTGGGGAATTACCGCTGCTTTCTACTTTGAATAACCATGCAGCTCCTTGATTGGCAGGTGCTGATACCACCAGCATATCAAAACTGATACTACCTTTTTCCAGCAGTGGTGTAGCATCAAACGGAGTGGCAGATACATCAGGATCAACGATGAATTCACTACGACTGATAAATCCATTTACGGTAGGTTGCGCACCGACGACAAACTCATATACTGAGCCCCGGCCTGTATTATCAGCGACAATAGCTGGTGTTGAACCACCACAGCAATCCCAAGCAGGCCATACGGGGTTAATCTCGCCATCAAAAATAGTCAGATTGCGGGCAATTCCACTTGCAGGAGGAGGAGGAAGCGGAGCTTCACCTATCACCAAGGTATCAGCATCTTTATAACCCGCTCTTACTGTTTCACATCCTTTGCCTGTTTCCGGATTAGTGGCACACTGATATACCCGAACATAATCAACTTCCAGTATCTGCCCATTTTCAAAAGCAGTGGCGTCAATACCGAGATTATTAACATTCTCTGGCCAATTTCCTCCGACAGCCAAATTTAGTAATAAATGGAAGCGTTGATCAAAAGGAGCCTTGCCCCAATGCGTTTCCAGCTTCCCGGTAACGATATCGAAGTTTTCAGAAAACCAGCCACGATGGCGCAAACCTGCAATTTCACCCCGGCTGTTATAGCGCAAAGATGAGGCCATTTGTGTCTGATAAAGGTAACCATCAACATACCAACGAATTTCACCTTCTTGCCACTCTATTGCATAAACATGAAAATCATCTGCTGGATTTGTATTACCAGGCAATTCATACCCTTTTCCAGAACTTACATTATCAGGCCATAACCTGCCATAATGCAGCGTACCATGTACGTTCGATTCAATTTCTCCATCAGCATTAACCGTTTTCAGGTTAACTGCTTCCATGATGTCAATTTCACCTGATTTGGGCCATTCCCCATAAACGTTATCAGTTGGCAACATCCAGATTGCCGGCCAGCTCCCTTGTCCGTATGGCAGCTTTGCCCGAACTTCAATCCGGCCGTATTTCCAATCACCCTGATATTTGCTGCTTAAACGAGCAGATGTATATGGAAGCGGCTCACCATCATCAGCCGGAAGAGCAACAATCTTTAAAGTGCCGCCTGAGACATAAGAGTTTTCAGGGTTATCGGTATAGCATTGCTTTTCATTGTTGCCACCTCCCCAGCAGTTAATTTCATGGTTCCATTTCCGGCGGTCAATACTCGTACCTTCAAACTCATCACTCCAGACCAATTGCCAGTCACTAACTGGTTGTGTTGGATCAACAATATTAAAATCAGAGTTAGTTGCGACATCTCCCCCGCAACCAGATACCCCTAATACCAACGCAACCGTTGTAAATTTTCTAATAATTCTTGCTGTCTTGTTCATACCCTGAATTCCTGATGACTACCGCAGCTTAAAAAGCTGACAGCCGGCATTTAACCTATCAATGTAAGCGCTTACATTTATGTAAAACAGTTTAATTATTCAATGCCAGAGTTAACAGGCAAAGAAGCCGGGCTATAAACACTGTCTACAATGTAAGAGTTACTGTTCAGCTATACACAACAAATGTGCTTGCGATATCTATGGACGTGACAAAACCAAAAGTTAATAAGGGCTTTGCTGAATGACAACAACCTGGCATCAAGCCACTTTAAGGTAAAGCGCCTGTGGTTCATACTTCTCTCCCGTCATAGCTGATATTATGTTTTTTATTTATTGTATAAGCACTTACACTCAAATAATAGATTTACACAATTTAATTGTAAGCGCTTACAAAGGTAGTTGATAAACACAACCTAGTCAATATATCCGATTCACAAAAAGTCGAAGCTATCGTAAACCATCTATGGGTAAGGTAATTAAAATAACCAGGCTACTGACATTTCTACTCAACCATTGATTAAAACCCTCTGCAAACACCTGATTACTTACCCAAGTGAATACGTATGCACTAAAAAAAGGCAGGTTTACTACATTAAATTACGTTAGTTTATCTTCAGAAAACAAGAAACAGGGTTAGCTTATGTCTTTAAAGCCAATTTTTACTGCAATCGGCCTTGGCAGCATACTGCTGGGCTGCACACAATCATCACCAGAACCAGTAAGCAGCGAAACGGCAGCAATCAGCCAGCAGGCAGCCGAAGGAAAAGCAGTTGTATATCAGGTATTCACCCGCCTGTTCGGTAATACCAATACCACGAACCAGCCATGGGGCACCGCGCAGCAGAATGGTGTTGGTAAATTTAATGACTTTACCGACGCAGCTTTGCAGGGTATCCGGGAAATGGGTACAACCCATGTATGGTATACCGGCGTACTGCACCATGCCGTGATTAACGATTACACCGCTTATGGTATCAGTAACGATGATCCTGATGTGGTTAAAGGCCGTGCCGGTTCACCTTATGCGGTAAAAGATTATTACAACGTAAACCCTGATCTGGCGGTTGACCCGGCAAAACGGCTGGAAGAATTTGAAGCGCTGATTACCAGAACCCACCGCCATGGCATGAAAGTGGTTATAGATATTGTACCCAACCACGTTGCACGCCATTACCAGTCATTGTCCAACCCGCCAGGAGTTAGCGATTTTGGTGCCAATGACGATACCAGCGTTGAATATGCCCGCCATAATAATTTCTACTATGTACCCGGCCAGCCATTTCAGGTACCACAGTGGCCTGCAGATTATCAGGTACTGGGGGGAGAAGCTCACCCGCAGGCCGATGGACTCTTTACCGAAAACCCGGCTAAATGGACAGGAAATGGTGCCCGCGCAGCTCAGCCTGCCTTCGATGACTGGTATGAAACAGTGAAAATCAACTACGGTGTAAAACCAGACGGCAGTTACGATTTTGACCAACTCCCCGCAGACTACGCTCAGAAAGACTGGCAAGCTCACTACGCTTTCTGGCAGGGTAAAGATGTACCAGACTCCTGGGTTAAATTCCGCGATATTACACAATACTGGCTGGAAAAAGGTGTAGATGGTTTCCGCTATGATATGGCAGAAATGGTGCCTGCTGAATTCTGGAGCTACCTGAACTCTCACATCAAACACACCAATCCAGAAGCCTTTCTGCTGGCAGAGGTTTACCAGCCGCATCTGTACAGAGATTATATTCATCTGGGCAAAATGGATTACCTCTACGATAAAGTGGAGTTTTACGATAGCCTGAAGCTGGTAATGCAGGGTACAGGGCCTACCTCAGCGCTGGTCGAAACACAGCAACGAATGGCAGATATTGAACACCATATGCTGCATTTTCTGGAGAATCACGACGAACAACGTATCGCCAGCCCTGAATTTGCCGGCGATGCCCGTAAAGGTAAACCAGCCATGGTAGTATCAACCACCATCAGCACGTCACCGATTATGCTGTATTTCGGTCAGGACGTTGGTGAAGCCGGTGCCGAAGACGCTGGCTTTGGTAAAGCCAGCCGCACGACTATTTTTGATTACTGGGGTGTTCCGGCCCATCAGCGCTGGATGAATGGCGGCAAATTCGATGGTGGGGCACTTACTCCGGCAGAACAGGAACTGCGGAGCTTTTATGCCCGGCTGCTCAGTTTCTCAGCGACGGCGCCAGCCATGCTTGGCCATTATGCAGAACTGCATACGCTCAACCTGCAAGCCGATACACCATACAATGAGCAGCAACTGGCCTTTGCCCGCTGGAGCGAACAACAGAAACTGCTGATCGCCAGCCACTTTAATGCGGAGCAGCCGGTTTCTTTTAACCTGCAGATACCAGCAGAGCTGATCAGCGCCTGGCAATTGCCGGATGGTAACTACAGTTTAAACGACCAGCTGAACCAGGGCAGCTACCAGCTACAGGTTACCGGCGGCAAAGGCCAGG
>CAZXTH010000200.1:0-6368 GCA_964643585.1 uncultured Pseudoalteromonadaceae bacterium | reverse complement strand
CTTCACTGTATCGTTGGCAGGATGTTCAGCTGACTTTCGGTATCGCGGTTGTGATGAGTTTACTGGCAACATTGTATCCGGCATGGCGGGCCAGTAAAGTACAGCCTGCCAGGGTGTTGGGACAACGCTGATATCTGAACACCGGTTATCCGGTGTTCAGACTAGGGCTGTTGATCTTTGGTGATGCAACAGGTGAGAATCACAGCAGCTGCGATTTTACGGATGCTTTGCGGATACTACTATAATGTTGCCGCATAAAACGCTCCCGCAGCATGTCGTACCCCCAGTTATATGCCACAGTGTATGGCAGAAAAAACAGGAAGAAGCCGATTTCAATCATCAGAGCCTGCCACAGTGTGACATTCAGCATCCAGGCTGCCAGTGGCAGACCAATTAAAATAAACCCACCTTCAAATCCTAATGCATGACCGATTCGTACAGGTACGTTGCGTTTTACCCGTGTTGCCGGCCACAACCGATCGAAAGCTGAGTTATAAATAATATTCCATAACATAGCAACACTAGAGAGCATAATAGCCAGTGCCCCCATATCAAAGATGGGTTTATTCAGTAGCCAGGCACCAGCTGGCGCACAAATTATCAATGCAATTAATTCAAAACCAATAGCATGGCAGATGCGTTCACGTACTGTTTTCTTTTGCATAGCTTTTCACCCGTTTTTGCTGTTGCGTAGTATATGGTTCCGCTTTAGTGCTTTATGGCATTAAAGGCGCTTGCTTATTTTTATCGGAATAGCTGGTAGAATAAAGTTAGATTCCATCGTAAAAAACGATAGAGGTGATGATGCATTATTCTCCTGAATCACTGGTAGCGTTTGTCGCTGCAGTGAATACCGGTTCTTTTTCGGCTGCAGCGCGTCAGCTGCGTAAGAGTCAATCAACAGTGAGTGCAGCTATAGCTAATCTGGAAACTGACTTAGGAGTTAATTTGTTTGATCGTTCTGGCCATCAGCCTGTATTGACGCAATCGGGCAGGAGAGTGCTAACACATATCCAGGCCATTCTTGCTGCCAGTGATGCCTTGAGTGAGTTGGCGATCCGGCTGGGAGATAATATTGAACCCCGTCTGACTTTTGTGTTATCGGACACCTGGAAAACGACACATTATGAACCGATACTGCAGCGTTTTGCCGGGCATTTTCCTGATATTGAGTTTGAATGCCTTATCGCAGAAGATGATGATGTTATTGATTTGCTACAGTCTGAACGTGCCCATGTCGGGTTATTGCGCGCCCGGGCAGAGTATCCGGCAGATATTGCTGCTTCGCGGTTGCAGGTAAAAACGGAAATGGCCGTATTTGTTGCTGCAACACATCCGCTGGCATCAGAAAAAAAGATTACCCGCAGTCAGCTTGCTATGGTACGGCAGCTTTACCTGAACACTTATAAACGCAATGACAGGTTGCAGGCAGAAGGTAATGTCTGGTCTGCTCCTTCCTATCTGATGTTGCTGGAAATGGCGCAACAAGGCTTTGGCTGGAGCATTCTGCCACGCTGGCTGGTATCCCGCTATGATCATCAGATGCTGGTTGAATTACCAGTGGCTGGGTGGCCACAGCTGATTGAAGTAGATGTGGCGTGGTCAAAAGCGCATCCTCCTGGTCCTGCAGGATTATGGATGATTGATAATCTGCTGGCACAGCAGGATATTTAGCGGCTTACTGTGGATGAATCGCCTTAACTGATCGGCATTACTCTAAGGAGGAGCTTTCAGCTACCTTGAAAAATCCGTACTATGATTAATAATTTGTTAATTAAAGTTAGCTGTGGGTTGTGTTGTGCCGGTAATACTGTTTTGTACTGGTGTTGTATCCGGAAGTTTGCTGACATTGTTTTTACCAGTATTGCCTGCTTTATACTGGTGTTTGTTGCTTATTCCTCTTGTTTTGCTGTTACTGTGGCGGCGATGGTTTTTTATTGCCGGAATAACAATTTATCTGCTCAGCCTTAGTTGGCAGTATCAGTCATATCACGATGTCTCATCTTCCATGTTGCAGCAGCCGGAGCAATTGCTTACTGGTGTTATTGAAAGCGTTGGTATACAACAACCTGACTATAAGCAGTTTATGTTACGTATACAGCAAGGGAAAGCAAACGGGTTTCGTGTCCGGCTTAGTTGGAGTGATTCAGAAACTACATTAATTCCAGGCCAGCAATGGCAATTTCCTGTAAAGCTGAAACCCGTGACGGCAGTAGCTAATCCGGGAGGGGGTCACCGGGAAGCGGCAGCGATAACTGACGGCGTCATTGCTTATGGGCGTATACGGGATACAGCCCAGGCACGGTTACTGACAGAGCATAAACTGCTACGGCAGCGATTGATTGAGCGGGTAAAAGAGCGTACCGCAGAGTTAGAAACCGGCACAATCCAGGCGGCGCTCAGTGTCGGCGAGCGGCAGTTTGATACTGCGCTATGGCTGGGATTACAGCATTCAGCACTGGGACATCTGATGGCGATTTCAGGTTTGCATGTCGGGCTGGTATTTGGCTGGGTATTCTGGTTGTCATCAATAGTATTAAAGCGCAGCGGGCTCTCCTGGCTATGGCAGCGTAGCATAGTGTTAGCACTGGCATTGTCTGCTGCCGTTATGTATGGCTGGGCATCGGGGTTTGCTATCCCGGCTATAAGAGCGATAGTGGCATTATCTGTGGTCGTTATTGCCAGGTTATTACTCCGCCGCCTGAATTATCTGTCTTTCTGGCTGGTAACAACGGCAGCGTTGCTGCTGGTGTGGCCAATGCTGGTGTTGAGCAAAAGTTTCTGGTTGTCAGTACTGGCAGTTGCCATGATTTTGCTGATGTTATGGCGTTACCCTGCTGGTGGTAAAAGTCGCTGGCTACAGTTTCTTTCATTCTGCCGCTTTCATTTTTGGCTTACATTGCTGATGTCAGTGCTGGGAATTTTACTGTTTGGTGGGACTACCTTGCTGGGGCTATTATCCAATATGCTATTTGTACCCTGGTGTAGTGTTATTGCCATACCTGCACTGTTGATTACACTGGTATACGAAGTGTTGTCATTACCCGGCGGGTTATGGCTCTGGCAGCTGACTGACTGGTTATTTATGCCCTTATGGTTTTGGCTGGAATGGTGTGCCGGGCAATCTGTGTGGCTGACATTTCCTGCTCTGTCCTGGCTGGCCGTGGTACTGGCAGGTGCAGGGCTGTTGTTATTGCTTGTTATTCGGCGCAAACTTACCGGGGTACTGGTGATAGTTTGTCTGTTACCAGTATTGGCTTCCACCAGAAACAGTGCCAACTGGCAATTACATCTGGTTGATATCGGGCAGGGGTTATCTGTTGTATTGCAGCATCAGCACCGGGCGGTGATTTATGATGCCGGGCCACGCTACGGCGATTACAGTGCCACAGAAAGTCATTTGCTTCCTTTTCTGCGTTATCAGGGCATTCAGCAGGTTGATTATCTGATCCTGAGCCATGATGATGCGGATCATACCGGAAACTGGCCGCTGCTTCGTCTGTATTATCCACAGCTACAACTGATTACGGATATTGAAGGTATCAGTCGCAGTTTGCCCTGCAGAGTAATGCCTGAAGAATACCATGATGCCCGTTTTGCATTACTGGTCAGTCAGGAAACTCCAGCAGATAAGAACGACAGTTCCTGCGTATATCAGCTGACGGTTAATGGCTGGCAATTCTTATTGCCCGGAGATATCAGCCGTCGGCAGGAAGCTGCATTGTTAAAGCAGTATCCGCAGTTAAAAACTGATGTACTGATATTGGCACACCATGGCAGTAATACATCAAGTTCGTTGCCTTTTCTGCATCAGGTTAACCCCATAATAGCCCTTAACAGTAACGGACGTTTCAACCACTACCGGCATCCGGCCAAAGCGGTGCAGCAACGTCTTGCCTTATTGAGTATTCCATTACTGAATACTGCAGAGCAAGGGGCTATTACTGTATCGATTTCTGCTGAAAAGCTCGATATTCACAGCTATCGCCCGCAGAGGTTACCTTTATGGTTGTGAAAGACTGTCTATGATTTAAGCCGTAATGACTGCAGGTTTCAAGCAAATGCTGAAACCTGAATGACAACAGGGTAGAATAGGAAAATTTTGATTTTTCAGGATACACCCTTGGCTGATTCTTCTGTTAACACTTCAAGCACTTTCCGGCGATTACTGCGTTATGTATGGCCTTATCGTTTTGGTTTTATGGTGGCCGCATTCGGGATGCTGGGATATGCACTGGTAGACGTTTTTTTTGTCTCTCAGCTGGAAAGTTTTATTGATGTAGGAATCGATGGCAAAGATACCGATTACCTGAAATATGCCCCGTTATTTATCATCGGTATTTTTGTATTACGCGGGGTGTTTAACTTTATTGCCAGCTATTGCCTGAACTGGGTTGGTACCCATATCGTTCAGGAACTACGCCAGCAGCTGTTCCGGCATTATATGCAACTTCCGGTCAGCTTTCATGATAAGCACTCTACGGGGGAGCTGATTTCACGCGTAACCTATGATACGGAGCAAATTAAACAAGCAACATCGAAAGCGCTGATTGTTTTGCTACGAGAAGGGGTATTTGTTGCTGGTTTGTTGGCGGTTATGTTCTGGAACAGCTGGCAGCTGTCTTCTGTATTTCTGGTGATTGCGCCTGTTATTGCCATTATCGTGAGGCAGGTTTCCCGCCGTTTCCGGTTGCTCAGTCGCCGCATTCAGGATGCGATGGGAGGAGTAACTACCAGTACAGAGCAAATGCTGAATGGCCATAAAGTTATTTTGTCATTTGGTGGTCAGAAAATTGAGGATGAACGTTTTTCCCGGATAAACAACCTGACCAGACGGCAGGATGTTAAGCTGGAAGCGACCCGTTCAATCAGTGTTTCTATTATCGAAATTATCGCTTCTTTTGCACTGGCATTTGTCATTTTTCTGGCCAGCTTTCCTGAAATGCTGGAGAACCTTACCGCGGGTAAGTTCACGACTATTGTGGCATCAATGATGTTACTGCTGCGCCCATTAAAACAGCTGACTACTGTTAATAGTGAGTTTCAGCGTGGGCTGGCTGCGGCTCGCAGCGTATTTAATGTGCTGGATCAGGCAGTAGAAAAAGATAACGGCACCGTTAATCTGGACAAAGTTGATGGCAATATCCGGTTTGAGCATGTCAGTTTTAACTACCCCGGTCATGAGAAACAAGTATTGTCTGATATCAGTTTTGCCGTAAAAGCAGGACAGACAGTAGCTTTGGTTGGCCGCTCCGGTAGCGGTAAAACCACTATCTCCAGTTTGCTGCCGCGATTTTATGAAACAGAACAGGGTGATATTTTTATTGATGAACAGAATATCCGTGATTGTACCCTGACATCCTTGCGTAAGCAGATGGCTGTGGTGTCACAACATGTGGTGCTGTTCAACGACACGATTGCTAACAATATTACCTATGGTACAACAGAGCCTGTTTCTGAGGAGCAATTACGTCATGTCGCTGAGCAGGCGCATGTGCTGGAGTTTGCTGACCAGATGAAAGATGGGCTGAATACGGTGATTGGTGAAAATGGCGTCAGCTTGTCCGGCGGTCAGCGGCAACGAATTGCTATAGCCCGTGCTTTACTGCGTCAGGCGCCTATTCTGATCCTTGATGAAGCGACTTCTGCGCTGGATACTGAATCTGAACGTAAAATCCAGGCTGCATTAAACGTGTTGATGGAGGGGCGGACCAGTATTGTGATTGCCCATCGTTTATCCACAATTGAGAATGCCGATCATATTCTGGTAATGGATCAAGGGCGGATTATTGAACAAGGGAATCACCAGCAGTTGGTATCGCATAATGGGCTTTATGCCCAGTTACACAAAATGCAATTTGGCGACGACTGATGCATTGGATTGAAAAGTGCTGGTACCAGCGGCATAAAGCCGCATGGCTGTTGTTGCCATTAAGTGCTCTGTATTTGCTGGTTATTACACTACGACGGCTTGCCTACCGGCTGAAACTGAAAGCCAGTTTCCGGGTAAAAGCGCCGGTGATTATTGTTGGAAATATTACTGTCGGCGGAACAGGTAAAACGCCTTTTACACTATGGTTGTGTGGTTATCTGCAACAGCAAGGGTTGAAGCCAGGTATTATCAGCCGGGGTTATGGGGCAGATGTAAGCTCTCCGCGGCTGGTTCAGTATGCTGATGTAGCAGCGGAAGTGGGTGATGAACCATTACTGCTTGCTCGCCGGAGTGGTTGCCCGGTTGTGGTTTGCCGTAATAGGGTTGCGGCTGCAGAATATCTGCTGACGAATACTGAAGCGAACATTATCATCAGTGATGATGGCTTACAGCATTACCGTATAAAACGGGATCTGGAAATTGCACTGATAGACGG
>CAZXTH010000199.1:2885-6381 GCA_964643585.1 uncultured Pseudoalteromonadaceae bacterium | reverse complement strand
GAGAAACATCAATAATTTCTGCATCCACCAGCGCACTATCCCGCTCTCCGGCGGCAAAGCGACCCGCGCCATTATCCAGTGCCACCCGCGCCAGCACATAAGGCTGACCGGCAGCTGGCAGAATATGGGTAATATGGCTGTCTACCCGACCACCGCGGGCTTCGATATGCACCGGCAAACCGGTTTTAATCTCATCCATTGCCGCCGGGAAAATTTTCAGCTCGGCCCACAGCACGCTGCTGTCAGCCAGGGCAAACAACGGCTCACCTGCGGTATATTCGCCCTGACTGGCATATTGCTGTAACACCACCCCACCTATCGGCGCCGCGACCGGATAAGTACGCAGGCTGTCGTTAGATTCAACCAGTGCCAGCACATCGCCCTTTTTCACCGTGTCGCCCATGGTAACTTTTATCTGCGTAATCATGCCGGGAAAGCGCGCCCGTACCTGAGCCTGCCGGTTTGGCGGGATCACCAGCTCACCATACAGCGGAATATGCCGTTCAATGGTACCGGCTGCCGCACTGGCAACCTGAATGCCCACTCTCTGGGCCATATCTGCCGGGATAGTTGCAGCCTCATCATGCTCGTCGTCATGATCATCACTGTGAGCATGATCGTTGTTGCCATGTGCATGGTTGTTTTGTTGTGCTGGTTTTTTGGCAGCAGGTTCATGATCGTGGTCATGCCCTGGTCCGGCGAATGCAGGTGCCATAACCAGCCCCTGGGCCATCACCAATGCCAGTAATAAATAAGCGTATTTCATTAGGAAGATCCTGATTCTGTAGGTAAAGGCAGCGAAGTTACGTGCGATAAAGCTGCCAGGCTGGCCGCTGGCATCGTCATCGCGTCAGACGAGAGGGAAATAGTTGCTGCTCCCAGTGCCACTCCGGCAAGCTGCTCAATCAGTGCCTGATTGCTCAAAGCTGTGCTGGCGGCATTGACCAGTTCAAGCTGAGCATCCAGCAGCGCCTGACGGGCAGACATCCATTCCGCATAACCATAACGGCCAAGGCGGTAAGCCTCTTCGGTTTGTTGCAGTGCCTGCTCCAGTACCGGCAGAATATCGCGTTGCATATCTTTTACGGCCATACTGCTGTAACGATGGGTTTGCCAGGCCTGATACAGCCTGGCTCGTAACGTCAGCAAGGCGGTTTCTTTTTCAAAACGTTCCGCTTCTGCTTCTGCCTGTGCCGCAGTGATAGCACCCTGATTCCGCTGTTTACTGAACAGCGGTACAGAGACACCAGCTACCAGACCAAAATCACGGCTTTCCTGTGAGCGCATGGCACCAATCTGCCAGCGCACGTCACCGGCAGACTGGCTTTGTGCCAGTGTTAGCTCGGCATCACGCAGCCGTTGCTGGGCAGCGAAAACCTCTATGGCGGGCGTTGAAAGCACTTGCTGATACAGTGTTTGAAAGGAAGGGCTTTGTGCCAGCTGGAATAAATCACCGCTGACCTGACGAAAGTCAGGCTGCTCAGCACCCCATAAACTGGCGAGAGCCAGCTTGCTGCTTTCCAGCTCTGTTTGCAGTAGGCCCTGCTGTAACTGCGCCTGCCGTAACGCCACCTGAGCCCTTAACTGCTCAGCCTCAGGCGCGGCTCCGCGCTGTACCCGCTGGCTAACCAGCGTTAATGCCTGCTCGGTCATACTGACAGCTTGCGCGGCTAAAGCCGTTTTCTGCTGTAATGTCAGCACCGCAACAAAACGCTGGGTCAACTCGCCCAGTAAATCCAGACTGGCAGCCTGGCGCTGTGCCTGTACTAATGACTGGCTGGCACCGGCTACGGCCAGCCGGGACTGACGCTTGCCGCCCAGCTCAATTACCGAAGACAGCGACACGGTGACTTCCAGACTTTTCACTCCGGACATCTCACCGGTGCCCAGCATATTGTCAGCCTGCACACCCAGCTCATAGCCGGGGTTCAGTTCAGCCAGTTGTTGCTGCCCGGCAGCTGCTTTCAGCCGCCAGTCAAATACCTGGAGCTGCGGGTGTTGCTGCAATACCCGCTTTGCTGCCTGTTGCAGCGTTAAATCCGCTGTTGCAGGTTCAGTGGCATTGACTGTCAGGCTCAGCAATACACTGCCGACAGCAAATACACCTAACGCTGCAAAGCGTTTGTTTTTCATATTTAAGAACATAGCAAAATCCTGTTATAGGTAATGTAAAAACCAGAAAACAGAATCAGCTGATGGGAGGGCGGTAAATACTCAGATTAGGGCTGGCAGGAACCGGTTCCAGCAGAAATACAGGCTGTTCGCCATGAACAGGGGGTAATGCGGCAATATTTTTATATAAGCCAATATGATGTGTCGCATGACAATGGCTGCAATGATCACAAGCAGTATGATGGCTGATATCCGTTACAGCTGTTTGGCCGGAAGATGTCGCCTGTGTTTGTTCTGCAGAACTTGTCCATAACAGGTGATGAACATCATCGCCATTATGATCGGAAGCAAAAGCACCGCTGATCACACATAACAACTGCACAGCCAGCAGTAATGCCATCAGCATTCTGCTTATCGGTGTTTTGGCCAGTGCATCGTTACTTATCACGGTATTTAAGCTTACTTATCAGTTAATTTTTCAGGTATGACCGCAGTACGCTAATCACCTGCTCAACATCGGCATCGCGTTGTAATGGCTCAAGGTTATCGCCTGCCAGATGATCACGGATATGATGTTCCAGTACCTCGGTCATCAGGCCGTTTATCGCACCACGCACCGCCGCAATTTGTTGCAGTACTTTACTGCAATCGCCTTCTGCCTGCAGCTGTTTTTCCAGCCCGTCTACCTGGCCTTTAATCCGCCGCACCCGCGTCAGTAATTTAGGTTTATTGGCAATGGTATGCGCCATGTGTTACTCCAGTCAATATACTCCCCTATAGTATAGACAGTTTTAATCTATCTCAAGTATATGCAGTTGTTTTTATATACGGCTAAGCAGATGTTGATCCTGCACAAAATAAAAACTACTATACTGGGGTATAGTATTCAAACCAGTTATTTTGCAAGGATCAGCTATGAGCGATCATCAGCACGACCATAATCATTCCCACTCTCACGGCCATGGCGGTCTGCTGGGAGCAAATTCTGAATTACTGTTTGCCATTGCCAGCGGCGTGATGCTGCTAAGCGGCTTTATTATCAGTAAGCTTTTTGATCATGCGACATCATGGCTGCCGTTTATCTGTTACCTTGCAGCCTATTTCTTCGGTGGTTTCTTTACACTGCGTGAAGCGCTTGAGAATTTACGCCACAAACGGTTTGAAATTGATACGCTGATGCTGGTTGCCGCAGCCGGGGCCGCAGCGCTCGGTGCCTGGGCTGAAGGCGCTTTATTGCTGTTCCTGTTCAGTCTGGGACATGCGCTGGAGCACTATGCAATGGGCCGCGCCAAACGTGCCATAGAAGCGCTGGCAGAACTGGCCCCCAAAACAGCCATGGTTCGCCGGGGAGACCAGAGACAGGAAATTCCGGTTGAATCACTTG
>CAZXTH010000199.1:0-2875 GCA_964643585.1 uncultured Pseudoalteromonadaceae bacterium | reverse complement strand
AAATCGGTGACATTATCGTCGTTCGTCCGAATGAACGGTTACCTGCCGACGGTTTTCTGATAAAAGGCACCAGCAGTATTAATCAGGCGCCTGTCACAGGTGAAAGCATACCTGTCGACAAATACCCGGTTGACGATGCCAGCTTTGCCCGCCAGCGCCCTGATTCTGTCGCTGCAGCCTGCAAAGCATTTGCCGGTACCATAAACGGTGCTGGCGCCATTGAAATAGAAGTCACCAGCCGTTCCACCGATTCAGCATTGGCACGTGTGGTCAAAATGGTCAGCGAAGCGGAAATCCGCAAATCCCCTACCCAGCGCTTTACTGACAAATTCGAGCGTATTTTTGTCCCCGCAGTGTTAGGGCTGGTTGTGTTGTTATTGTTCGCCTGGGTCGTTGTCGATGAACCGTTCAGAGACAGCTTCTACCGGGCCATGGCGGTACTGGTTGCCGCCAGCCCCTGCGCACTGGCGATTGCCACACCGAGTGCCGTATTATCCGGCATTGCCAGAGCCGCGCGTGGCGGAGTACTGATTAAAGGCGGCGCACCACTGGAAGAGCTGGGCTCTCTGACAGCAATGGCATTTGATAAAACCGGTACCCTGACTGAAGGCCGCCCGCACATTACCGATATCGTGCCAGCCGATGGCGTATCTGAAGAAGAATTACTGCGTGTCGCGGTTGCAGTAGAGTCATTAAGCGATCACCCGCTTGCTGCTGCAATCACCCGCGATGGCCGGAAACGGCTAAGCGGTTCAGCGCAGCTACAAGCCGATGGCTTGCAAAGTTTCGCCGGTCTTGGTGTTACTGCACAACTGGAAGGAAAAACAGTCTGGATTGGTAAAGCAGAAATGTTTGGTAGCGCTTCAGGAAACAACCCGATAGCTGCTTTAAACCCTGCTACCGCAGAAGCCATTGCTACTCTGCGACAACAGGGCAGAACCATTATGGCGGTGCGCCACGGTGAGCAGGATTTAGGTGTTATTGGCCTGATGGATACCCCCCGGCCAGCAGCCAAAGCGGCGTTAGCAACATTACGCCAACTGGGGATTTCACGGATGATTATGATCTCCGGCGATAACCAGAAAGTAGCCGAGGCCGTTGCTAAAGAAGTGGGCTTAAACGAAGCCTGGGGCGATCTGATGCCGCAGGATAAAGTCACCGCCATCCGCAAATTACGCGAAACCACTAAAGTCGCCATGGTTGGTGATGGTGTAAATGATGCCCCGGCAATGGCGAATGCCAGCGTGGGTATTGCAATGGGCGCAGCAGGCTCCGATGTAGCACTGGAAACCGCAGATGTCGCACTAATGGCCGACGACTTACGCCACCTGCCCTTTGCGGTAGATTTAAGCCGCCGTACCCGCAGAATTATTTTACAAAATGTGTTTGTCAGTCTGGGCGGGGTTGCGCTGCTGGTTCCGGCAACCATTATGGGGCTTGGCATTGGTGCGGCGGTGGCGTTCCATGAAGGATCAACGCTTATTGTCGTGTTTAATGCGCTACGTTTGCTGGCTTATACTCCAAAACAATAACGGCAGAAAAAGATGAACAAATACAAAGACTCTGGTCACACATATTCTCAGCGACTGGCCCTGAAAGTGCCACCCGTCGCGCTCACCTTGCTAAGCGCTGGTATTATGTGGGCCATTCCAGCCGTCATGTACCTGCCAGGTAAAGCGTTATTCTTTTTACCCGCCAGCCTGCTGGCACTGGCAGGCATTGTCATCTGCCTTGCCGGTGTACTTGCGTTCAGGCTGGCCAACACCACAGTTGATCCGACAGATCCGGCAAAAGCCAGCAGCTTAGTCGCAACAGGTATTTACCGTTATACCCGTAACCCTATGTACCTGGGATTTCTGCTACTGCTGCTGGCGTGGGCATTTTTCTTAGGCAAGCTATCTGCTTTTGCCTGTATTCCGGTATTTATCTGGTATCTGACGCTGTTTCAGATTAAGCCAGAGGAAGAAATATTAACAACTCAGTTTGGTAGTGAATACATTGACTACACCACCAGAGTAAGACGCTGGCTGTAACAGCCAGTGCTTGTTGGTCGCATACAACTCATTCATACAATGGATAAAATACAGCAGTTGAAAAGTCACGCAAGCTAAGCGATGACTTTTTCTCAAATGTAATAACCAATCGCATTTACGAAACAAGGAAAACCAACAATCAATGAAACTGCAGCACAACAATAATAAGACACTCTTGCTCTGGGGGCTGTTGGATGCCTTCCATATTATCTGGTACAGCACAATGACCTGGCAGGCGGGACACATTCCCTACGCAATTGACTTCGTCAACACAATAGCCATGGCTAATGAACTGGGGAGCATCTACATCGCCACGACAATCGCTTCCTGGTTCTTGCAGGCTTCCATTATCCTGACAGCGGTGCTTTTTCTCTGTGGCTATCGGCCAGCCCGGTATCTTGGCTTTGCTCAAATTCCGCTTCGGGTTTTGTTTGTTTACCCGTCGGTGTCACTACTTCTCATAGGCGCAGGATTCTGGTCGGGTTACCCCATCATTCTCATGGCACTATTACTGATATCTGAGGCCATCAAAGGCTGGACACTCTGGAAACATGCTTGATTGTCCATCGTTATAGTAGGCTCGCCGACGAAATGGAAAACAGAAACAGGAGGTGCTGTTCAAAAAGTACTTCAAGAAGATGTGCCGTTATGCGAGCGAAATCGATGGGATATTGGATCGTGCTCGGTCAAACGGGTGCTGCTCGAAGATATCCGCAATTCAATTTGAACCGTACTTGCGGTATACATCGTACTTTGAACGCTTTAATTAATTTATTGATGACGTAAAATCTGGAGCGGGTAACGAGGTTCGAACTCGTGACCTCGACCTTGGCAAGGTCGCG
>CAZXTH010000198.1:0-6382 GCA_964643585.1 uncultured Pseudoalteromonadaceae bacterium | reverse complement strand
CCTCAAACAAAGCGGCCGTGCCAGCTATGTTTGAGGTAAGTATGCTGTGGGCCGACTGCAGGGTAATCTAAACCGGCAGACACCGAATATGATTCTTCTATCTGGCCATCAGCGGTTTGCATAATGGCGGTATAGGCGCCATGCAGGATACCGTAACTGCCGGTACTGAGCGCGGCACCATGCTGGTGAGTTTCAATGCCTTTGCCTCCGGGCTCGACACCGATCAGCTGAACTTCCGGCTCATTAATAAAATCTGCGAACATACCGATGGCATTCGATCCGCCACCGACACAGGCCAGCACTGCATCTGGCAAGCGGCCTTCTGTTTGCAGGATCTGTTGTTTAGCCTCTTCACCAATCATCTTCTGGAATTCGCGCACCATCGTCGGGAACGGATGAGGGCCGGCAGCCGTACCAAGCAGATAATGGCTTTTTTCGTAAGTAGCAGACCAGTCACGCAGCGCTTCGTTAACAGCATCTTTCAGCGTACCGGAACCTGCCGTTACCGGAATAACGGTTGCGCCCATCAGCTTCATTCTGAAAACATTAGGCTGCTGACGTTCGATATCTTTGGCACCCATATAAATGCGGCATTTGAGGCCGAGCAGGGCACATGCCAGCGCTGTGGCAACGCCGTGCTGACCGGCACCGGTTTCAGCAATGACTTCTGTTTTTCCCATACGTTTGGTTAGCAGTGCCTGTCCCAGTACCTGGTTGGTTTTGTGTGCGCCGCCATGTAATAAATCTTCACGCTTGAGGTAAATTTTCACCAGCGGGTTAGGTGACAGGTTGCGGCACAGCGTTAATGGCGTTGGCCTGCCTGCGTAGTCATTCAGCAGTGCCTGAAATTCGGCTTGAAAGTCTGGATCCTGCTGTGCATCCACAAAGGCTTGTTCCAGTTGTTTTAACGCCGGGACCAGCAGCTGTGGCACAAACATGCCGCCATACTCACCAAAGTAAGGGTTAAGTTTTAAATCACTCATGGGTAAATTCTCTGATAATGGCGAAAGCCGCCTGTATTTTTTGCGGATCTTTGACGCCGGGCGAGCTTTCCAGCCCGGAGTTCATATCAAGGCTGCTGACATTGAACGCCAGTGCCTGTTTCAGATTTTGCACAGTGAGGCCACCAGCCAGAATCACTGGCAGCTTAGGCAGTTGCTGCTGTAGTAACTGCCAATCAAATGTTACGCCGCTGCCACCCTGTTGCTGCGGGTGATAACTGTCAAGCAGCAGGCGGTCTGCCAGTTGGGTGAACTGGGGAAGGTGTTGCTCAATACGGTAAGCTTTCCAGATTTCGGTGCCCGCAGGCAGCAATTGTTTTAACAGGGTGATATCCGCATCGCTTTCTTCACCATGTAACTGTACTGCAGTAAGTTGCAGCGTTATGGCTGTTGCGGCAACCTGTTGCGGAGTACTGTTTACAAATACCCCGACATAACGTAGCGGAGCCGCAGCGATAATATGCTCTGCCTGCTCAAGGCTGACAGCTCTGGGGGACGGAGGATAAAAAATTAAACCGCCATAATAAGCACCTGCCTGATAAGCTGTTACTGCATCTTCAGGCCGGGTCAGGCCACATACTTTATGCTGGCCCCTTGTCAGCTCACGCACTGCGGACTCCAGATCCTGACAAGCCATCAGTGAACTGCCAACCAGAAAGGCATCTGCAACCGCAGATAATGCGTTAACCTGCTGGTGGGTGTGAATACCTGATTCTGACACAATGGTAATGCCTTCAGGAATCAGTTCCGCCAGCCGGAAACTGGTTGATAAATGGGTTTGCAGGGTTCGCAAATCACGATTATTGATACCGATTAGCTGTGCACCCAGCTCCACAGCACGTAGTGTTTCCTGCTCATTACTTACTTCGGTCAACACAGTCATGCCCAGTTGTGCAGCGATGGCAGCCAGTTGCAGGTATTGTTGATCATCCAGTACTGACAGCATCAGCAGGACTGCATCAGCACCATAGTAACGGCCAAGGTAAATCTGGTAAGGGCTGATAATAAAATCTTTATGCAGTAATGGCCGCTCAGTCAGGCTGCGGGCCTGTTGCAGATATTGGTAGCTGCCCTGAAAAAATTTTTCGTCAGTCAGCACGGAAATGCCATCGGCATAACTGTTATATACGGTGATAATATCAGGGAGGTTAAAATCCTGCCGGATCAAGCCTTTTGAAGGAGAGGCTTTTTTACACTCCAGAATAAAACGGGCGCCTGGTTGCTGTAATGCGGCGAGTAAATTGCGCCTGGTTGGCGTTACTGCATTGATAAAGCTTTCCAATGGTTGTTGCAGCATGCGCTCTGCAACTTCCTGGCGTTTGTGGGCAATAATGTTATCCAGCACATTAGCCATGACGTACTTCCTTCATTTTTTGCAGGGTTTGATAACCCTGATCGGTATTCAGTAAGGCCAGCACTGCAGCAGTATTTGCAGCCAGATCTTCTCCTTTACCACAGATTTTAAGCATCGCTGCGACATTGGCTGCAACGGCATGCTTATGAGCTGTGGCGCCTTTACCCTGTAAAATAGCCAGTGTTGCTGCGGCATTCTGTTGGGGGTTACCACCAGCTACGGCTTGTAATGGCTGGGCGGGCAAGCCGAAATCGGCAGCTGTAAGCGTGAATTCACGTAATTGCCCATGGGCAATTTCTACTACTGTTGTCGGGCCATGCAAGGCAATTTCATCACAACCACTGCCATGAACCACCCAGGCTCTGGTGATCCCCAGTTGTTGCAGGGCTTCTGCCATAACCCGGCACAGGCTGGCATCATAAACCCCCAGTAACTGAAAATCAGGTTGGGCCGGGTTCAGCAGCGGGCCCAGCAGGTTAAACAGCGTTCTGGTTTTCAGTGTATTGCGAACCGGCATAGCATGGCGGATACCAGCATGATACAGCGGCGCAAATAAAAATGCGCAACCACTATTGCTGAGCAGGTTTGCTGCTTGTTGTGGCGACATCTGAATATCCAGCCCGAGTTGCTCGAACAGATCAGCTGAGCCGGATTGCGAGGACACGCTGCGGTTACCGTGTTTGGCAACGGTCAGCCCCATGGCTGCAGCAACGATAGCCGCGGTAGTGGAAATATTAATGGTATTGCTGCCGTCTCCTCCGGTACCACAGCAATCAATTGCTGAGTGTTCTCTGCTTGGGAAGGGCGTTGCTGCATCGCGCAATGCCAGTGCGGCTCCGGCAATTTCCTCAGCGGTTTCGCCTCGCATTTTCAGTGCGACAAGCAAGGCTGTCAGCAATAACGGATCGGCTTGCCCCTGAACGACCGCACCGAAAAACTGACGGCTTTGTTCGCAGCTTAGGCTGTTACCTGAAAGTACCTGCTGTACTAGTGTTTGCAATGAAGTTGTTGTCATCAGTCAGTAGTCCTCAGCAGATAGTCAATGCTTTGTCTGAGCAACGGTTTACCCAGAGTGGTAAGAATCGATTCGGGATGGAACTGAAAACCCAGCATTCGTTGTTTTTCGTTGATTACTGCCATCGGGATATGGCGGTCATGTGCCAGTAAGGTCAGTTCTGGTGGCATATCTGTTGCCATTAAAGAATGGTACCGGGCTACCTGAAACGGGTTAGGCAGCTTGTCAAACAGCGGGTGGTTACTCAGGGTAATCGCTGCTGTTTTACCATGAACAGTTTCTCCGGCCTGACCGACTGTACCGCCAAAATGCTCGACGATGGCCTGATGCCCCAGGCAAATGCCCAGTACCGGAAAACGCCCGGCTGCCAGTTGCAGCAACCGTGGCATAGAGCCAGCTTCAGATGGTGAGCCCGGACCGGGTGACAGAACCAACAGTACCGGCATAGTTTCTGCGCACATTTTCTGGAAAATATATTCTGCCGGAACGGTATTGCGGTACAGTTTCAGCGGGTAGCCCAACTGAGCAAATTCGTCGGTCAGGTTATACGTGAAGGAGTCTATATTATCCAGCAGGTAAATCATGCTCATGGTATTACTCCTCTGTTACTGCGGTCTGAATAGCATTGATAACGGCCTGCGCTTTGCTGCGGGTTTCGTCTGCCTCGGCCTGGGCGACAGAATCGAATACCACTCCGGCACCGGCCTGAATATAAGCTGTGCTATTTGAGACATAGGCAGAACGAATCACGATGCAGCTGTCAAAATCACCGTTTCCGGCCAGGTAACCTATTGCACCGCCATAACTGCCACGGCGTTTTTTTTCTGCGATACGGATAAGCTCAGCTGCCCGTACTTTCGGAGCACCAACCAAAGTGCCCATATTCATGCAGGCCTGATAAGCATGTAAGGCATCAAGCTGAGGTTTCAGCGTTCCGACCACCCGTGAAACCAGATGCATAACATAGGAGTAACGATCCACTTTAAGCAGTTCTTTTACATAGCGGCTGCCAGGAATACTGATACGTGATACGTCGTTACGGGCAAGATCAACCAGCATCAGGTGTTCAGCTTTTTCTTTCTCGTCCTGCCGCAGTTCCAGTTCAATACGACTGTCTAAATCCCGGTCGATACTGCCATTAGCAGTAAAGCCACGACGGCGGGTGCCGGCAATCGGATAGACTTCAACCTGACGGCTGGCTGCATCAAATTTCAGGGCTGATTCCGGTGAGGCACCAAACAGGGTAAATGCCGGATCATGCAGGTAGAACATATAAGGGCTGGGGTTTTGTTGCTTGAGCCGGGCATAAGCTGCTAATGGATCCGGGCAGGGCAAGCTGAAACAACGGGAAGGAACTACCTGAAAAATATCACCGGCGACAATATGATGTTTAAGTGTTTCTACCTGTGCTTTGAATTGTTCATCACTGATATCAACCTTTACCTGAGCTGATGTTTTTTGTTGCGGAATGTTGTTTGGTATGCCGGTAGCAGGGATATTCAGTAAGGGTTTTAACTGTTCCAGACGTTTTCCGATGGAAAAGCAATTCTGGCTGGCTTGCGGGCCGCAGAACACATTACCCAGCAAGGTGCTCTGCTTGTGTTGGTGGTCAACAAGCAATAGTGTTTCAGCCAGATAAAACAGGTAATCCGGGCACTGATTTTCTGCGGTCGGAACTTCCGGTAATGTTTCTGTTACCGCAACCATGTCATAACCAATAACGCCGCCCAGAAAAACCGCAAAAGGTTCATGCTGATGGCTGTAAAGGTGCTGTTGCAGGCAGCGCAATACACTGAACGGGTTAGGGTGAATCAGACGGCTTTCTTCGTCACAGAAAGGATCCGGCAGGGTGAAAGCGGCTGTCAGTTGTTTTTCTGTGTAACTGACTGTTGCCTGTAATGCCAGTTTTTCTGCCAGAAAAGGCAGCAGTACAGCACCATTGTCGCTGACGGCATTGACTGTGACTATTTGGCCTTTGCACTCAATACGTAATGCGGCATCGATAAGCTGCAGGCTTTTCAGGCTGTTTTTACTGTCAATCTCTGCTGATTCCAGCAATAGCGAGTAGTTGCTCAGTGGTCTCAGCTTACGGTAGCCTGCCAGTGCGTCAGGGCTGTAGTCCAGAGACAGTGTCAGACTGGCTACTTCACCCGGAGTTTCGGTTATATGACTGAATATCATTGTATTACATCCAAAAAAAGCCAGTTAGTTAAGGGTAACAGCACATTTCTTCATGGATGCGGACCAAAAAAAAGCCCGCTTCTTTGGGAAACGGGCTTGAGGTTATTAAAGCTAAAACAACGCCTACACATGCCCGTTGGGAATGTGCCACCACCAGTTAATCAGGTTAAAGTGAGTTGCGTGTTGCATTAGGTTTAATCACACTTTTTAGTTTGAATTTGTGACATAAAAACCTGAAATAACCATAACGTCAAGAGGTGTTTTATAAAAATATGCAAATTAACGTTTTGGTTGTTTTTTGTTGTCGGTCAGTTTACTGGGTTTACTGCGGTAGTTATGAGACAATGATCTCTAATAATCGAGGTACTGATGAAAATAGATTTACATAGCCATACCTATTGTTCAGACGGGCTGTTGTCACCGGCAGAGCTGGTAGAACGTGCCTGTGCGCAAAAACTGAATGTACTGGCTATTACAGATCATGACTCTGTTGCTGGCTTATCTGAAGCTAGCCGCCATATTGCCGAGCAGCAGTTGCCTTTGCAATTGATTAATGGGGTGGAAATTTCTACCAGCTGGGAAACGTTTGAAATTCATATTGTAGGGTTGCAGGTAGATGCCTGTTGCCCAGTGTTACTGGAGCGGTTGTATTCCCAACAACAGCGGCGAATGGAAAGAGCTACCGAGATGGCTCGCAGACTGGACAAAGCAGGGGTGCCAGGGGCTTTACCAGCAGTGCTGGAAATGGCAAATGGTGCTGCGCTGACCAGAGCACATTTTGCCCGTTATCTAGTGAGCATTGGTAAGGCCAGTTCAATGAATACCGTGTTT
>CAZXTH010000197.1:4254-6390 GCA_964643585.1 uncultured Pseudoalteromonadaceae bacterium | reverse complement strand
CTGAGCAACTGGCCAGGCAAAGCGCCAGACAGCTTGAGAATGCCGGTATTACTGTTGAAATCTCACCGCTTAATGCACTACAAACTACCAACCTGCCAAGCTATCAACGAGCTCTTTTTGTAGTAAGTACTTATGGCGAGGGGGAACCGCCTGATAATGCCAGTCAGTTTTATAAACTGGCCAGGCAATGGCAGGGTTCACTTGATGGCTTGCAGTTTGCCGTACTGGCGCTGGGAGACAGGAGTTACCAGCAATTCTGTGCCTTTGGCCACTGGCTGAATCAATGGCTGACGACCCGCCAGGCACAGGCATTGCAGCAGCCTATTGAATTGGATAGCAGCAACCATACCGAAAGCATTTCTGTCTGGCAAAATTTACTGAGTAGCATTACCAAACAAAGCCCAGCCGATAACCTGGCTACAGAATGGCAGAGTGGCAAGCTGTTCAGTCGTTATTGTATTAACCCGGCAAGCCCAGGCTTACCCTGCTATGTTGTAAAATTGCAGGCTCCGGAAAATGCCCACTGGCAGGCTGGTGATTTACTGGATATTCAGCCGGAAAACAGCAAATGTGACGTTGCATTATGGCTGACCCGGCATAATCTTAACGGTTGCCAGCCTGTTCGTTATCAACAGCAAACCATGCCTTTCTGCTGGGCTCTTAGCCGATTACAATTACCGGCTAAACCACCCGCTCCTGATGAGCAACTGGATGGCTGGCTGACATCTCAACAACCTCTGCCATTGCGGACTTATTCTATTGCCTCAATTCCTGAAGAAGGTCACATTGCCTTGCTGGTACGTCAGGTACAGAAAGAAAAAGGGGCTTTAGGTGTTGGTTCAGGCTGGCTGACAGCGCTGGCTCCGGAAATGCACCCGGTTCGCTTCAGGTTACGCCGCCACAGCAGTTTCCATCTGCCAGATGATGATCGCCCGGTTATTCTGATAGGTAATGGTACCGGTATTGCTGGTTTACGGGCTTTGCTGGCAGAAAGAGTACAACGAAGACATCAGAAAAACTGGCTGCTGTTTGGTGAACGTAAACAGGAAACTGATTTTTTCTTTGCCCGTGACTTACAACAATGGCAACAGCAAGGTTTTATTCACCGCCTTGATCTGGCATTTTCACGCGATCAGCAAGAGCCTCGCTATGTGCAGCATTTGCTGGCTGAGCAACAGGATGAGTTAAAGCACTGGCTGGCAGACGGTGCTGCGGTGTATGTGTGTGGTAGTCTGGATGGTATGGGTAGTAGTGTGCATGAGGTGTTGCTGCAGGCCATTGGCGAGCAGCAACTGGAAGAACTGCAATTACAAGGGCGTTACCGCCGCGATCTCTATTGAGCAGGAGAGAACTGGATGCTGCCGCTACGGACTGACATATTTAGCGGCACGGCTGTCAGCAGTTTGACTGTCGGATCGGAAGTATCAAGCCGGTAAACCGGATTATTTGCCAGGTATCCATTCACAATCTGTAGTAATTCATTACTGACCGGTGCCAGATTTCCACGATAGCCGGCTGCCTCTATATTTGAATCAACCAGTTTGACTGACCGGACATAAATAGCTTTCTGCTGGGCATCATAATAAGGTGCACCTTCCACTACCAGCTTCATATTTGCCGGATAGCTCAGGCCAAACAAAGACAGCACAGCACTGGCAGCGGTATCAATTCTAATGACATCAGTATTATCCGGACCGATAGCTACACTCATTTTCTGCACATCCATTTTCAGCGGAATACCTGCCACTTCAGCCTGACGGCTCAGCTTCGGTAACTGTTGAGCCAGTAATTGCTCAAGCTGTGGCTCTGAAACAGAATAAATCGACATCTGGCTCAGCTGCGCACAGCCGGTTAATAACAGAACAGCGAATATCAGCCAGTTCCTCATTTTTCTCTCCTTTAAAATGCAGGGTTATCAGTGTAACGCTGGCCAGATCAACGTACCAGAATTTTATCTTCCGTATCAGGTTACAGATATACGATATGGTTTTGTGATATGCTCGGCCGCCAAAATCCGGAACTATTATAATAACGGGCATGTTATGAAACTTATTCTGAAACTGATTGCGGGTATCATCCTCGGTATGCTTTGCGGCTTATACGCGCCGCACTGGCTAACACAGATCCTAATCACCT
>CAZXTH010000197.1:3729-4244 GCA_964643585.1 uncultured Pseudoalteromonadaceae bacterium | reverse complement strand
CGGTCAGGTATTATTTTTCACAGTACCCCTGCTGATTCTGTTTTTTATTGCCAGTGGCATTGCAAGCCTGCCCCAGAACTCCGGGCGTTTGCTGGGCAAAACGGTTGGGCTGGCGTATTTATCTACCATCATGGCAGGCATTTTATCTTTTCTGGTGGCAGCAGCTGTGGTGCCTTCACTGGCAGAGTTGGTCAGCGGCGGGCAGTTACAAAGCAGCAATAACGTTACCAATTTAACGCCTTATATTGAGCTGAGCATTCCTCCAGTATTAGGGGTAATGTCTGCTCTGACACTGGCATTCATTTTTGGCCTGGGAGTAACCGTAACCCGTTCAAAAACGCTGCACAGCATATTTGACGAAGGCCGCGATATTATTCAGCTATTCCTGCTTAAAGTGATTATTCCATTACTACCAGTCTATATCGCTGGCGTTTTCGCTACTATGGCTGCGGCCGGTACTGTATTTGGTACGCTTAAAACTTTTGGGCTGGTATTGGTACTGGCAGTGGCGGGCG
>CAZXTH010000197.1:1175-3719 GCA_964643585.1 uncultured Pseudoalteromonadaceae bacterium | reverse complement strand
TCAAGGCTGGAAAATCCCCCTTATTCCTGATTAAAAATATGATGCCAGCCTACTTTACGGCCCTGGGAACGATGTCCAGTGCAGCCACCATTCCGGTTGCATTGCAGTCCATCAAGAAAAATGGTGTAAAAGAAGAAATTGCTAACTTTACTGTGCCACTGTGCTCAACTATTCATTTATCAGGCTCAACCATTACTATCGTCACTTGTGCAGTTGCCGTAATGGCTATCAGCCAGGGACTGACCATACCGTCACTGCCTGAAATGCTGCCGTTTATTTTTATTCTGGGTATCGTGATGCTGGCCGCACCGGGCGTACCGGGTGGAGCTGTCATGTCAGCTGTAGGTTTATTAGGCTCAATGCTGGGTTTTGATGAAGCAGCCATCGCACTAATGATTGCACTTTATATTGCCCAGGACAGCTTCGGTACCGCCTGTAACGTTACTGGCGACGGTGCTATTACTTTATTTATCGACGATAAAAAATAGCCTATAACAAGATAACTGTTACAGGCCATGATTCAGGGGCTGTTGGCTCTTACTTTTTTACCGGCCTTTGCCAGTTACTGATGTGGCGCTGCTTCGCACGCGCCACGACCAGTTCCTCATCACCAGCATCGCGTGTAAGCACAGAACCAGCACCAATGGTGGCATTAACCCCGATAGTAACCGGCGCTACCAGAGCGCTGTTAGAGCCGATAAAAGCACCATCTTTAATTGTCGTAACAGACTTATTAGCGCCGTCATAGTTACAGGTAATAGTACCGGCACCAATATTGACTTTCTGGCCAACCACCGCATCGCCAATATAGCTCAGATGATTCGCTTTAGAGCCTTTGCCCAGTGATGCTTTTTTCAGTTCAACAAAGTTACCGACGTGGCTGTCATCTGCCAGTACCGAATCTGGCCGGATACGGGCAAAGGGGCCAATTGAACAGGATTCGCCAACGGTTGATCTTTCAATCATCGAGTTTGGCTTGATTTCTGTGTTATCGCCAATCACACAGTCTTTCAGAATGCTGTTAGCACCAACGGTAACACCTTTACCCAGTACAACCTTACCTTCAAAGATGACATTGATGTCGATCATCACATCATTACCAACATCAACAGTACCGCGAATATCTACCCGGGCAGGATCCCGCAGATTAGCGCCGGCCAGCATTAATTCTTCAGCTTTACGCTGCTGATAGGCACGCTCCAGCGCAGCAAGCTGGACCCGATTATTAGCACCTTCTACTTCCATCGGGTTTTGTGGCTGGGCAGTAGTGATTTCAACACCTTCAGCATGGGCCATAGCAATAACATCAGTAAGATAATACTCCCCCTGTGCATTGTTATTCGACAAGCGGCTTAACCAGTTTTTCAGCTGTTTACCCGGTAACGCCATAATACCGCTGTTCACTTCCTGAATAGCCAATTGCGGAGGAGTAGCGTCTTTTTGCTCAACAATACCCACCACTTTGCCACTATTATTTTCGCCGGCACGCACGATACGCCCGTAACCCGTCGGGTTTGGCAGATTTACGGTTAAAATAGCCAGGCCATCAACCGGTTTAACCGCCAGCAATTGCTGTAAAGTTTCAAGACGGGTTAATGGCACGTCGCCATATAACACCAACACAGTATCGTCATCAGAGATATTTGGCCCAGCCTGTGCTACCGCATGTCCAGTACCTAATTGCTCTGCTTGTAGTACCCAATGTAAGCTCTGATCACCCAGGCCTTTTTTTAGGGCATCAGCACCATAGCCATAAACCAGCTGCAGCTTTTCAGCTCCCAGAGAGCGGGCAGTATCAATAACATGCTGCACCATTGGTTTTTCTGCCACTTTGTGCAGAACTTTAGGAAGGTCTGATTTCATTCTGGTGCCTTTACCGGCTGCCAGGATCACAACATTTAATGACATAGCGGAAATTCCTGTAATCTGTTGTTGTTATTCTAATTCATCAGTAAGCAGATTAAAGGAAATAAGTGAAGTTTTACTGAATATCTGCACAATACCTGCTTTGCAAAATGATCTTAAAAAGTAAAAAGCCACCCAAAGGGTTGCTTTTTCGGTCCGGAAACGGAACTTACTTTTTACGTAGTTTCTGAATAATACGCAGCTGGGCAATTGCTTCAGCCAGCTGAGCAGCTGCTTCAGCATAGTTGAAGTCTGCACCGGCGTTTTGCATCGCTTCTTCTGCACGTTTTTGTGCGTCCAATGCAGCCTGTTCATCCAGATCTTCGCCTCGTACCGCAACATCGGCCAGCACTGTAATGCTTTCAGGTTGTACTTCCAGTACACCACCGGCAACATAAATCATGTGCTCTTCGCCAAACTGCTTAACGATACGTACCATACCAGGTTTCAGGGTGGTCAGTAATGGGGCGTGAAAAGGCAGAATGCCCAGTTCACCTTCACTGCCTGTGACCTGTACGGACTCGACAAGGCCAGAGAAAATCTTTTCTTCGGCACTTACTACATCCAGTTGTACTGTCATTGCCATTTAACTCTCCTAAGCCGTTTGCTTAAAACCTTTCGTCAGCTAATACTGTAATG
>CAZXTH010000197.1:615-1165 GCA_964643585.1 uncultured Pseudoalteromonadaceae bacterium | reverse complement strand
TGCTGTCAGGCTGCACTTCCATTATGCCACCCACAACATAAATATCCTGCCGCTCCCCTAAAGGCTTCACAATACGGACTATTCCAGGTTTCAAGGTAGCCAGCAGCGGGGCATGATTAGGTAATATACCTAATCCGCCTTCGCTGCCCATGACCTGCACGGACTTAACAGAGCCTGAAAATAATTTTCCTGCGGCACTAATTATATCCAGTTGCATGTCGTCACCTTTCAACTTTTATGACTATTAAAGTTTTTTGGCTTTTTCGATTGCTTCGTCGATAGAACCAACCATATAGAAAGCCTGTTCTGGCAGGTGATCATATTCACCACTCAGAATACCTTTAAAGCCACGGATAGTTTCTTTCAGCGGTACATATTTACCTGGTGAACCAGTAAATACTTCAGCTACATACATAGGTTGTGACAAGAAACGTTGAACGCGACGTGCACGAGATACCGTTAATTTATCCTCTTCAGATAATTCGTCCATACCAAGGATAGCGATAATATCTTGTAATTCCTTGTAGCGTTGCAATATCAACTTAACGCG
>CAZXTH010000197.1:0-605 GCA_964643585.1 uncultured Pseudoalteromonadaceae bacterium | reverse complement strand
ACGAAGAATGGCTGTGACAGGAAACGCTGAATTTTACGCGCACGGTATACCGTGGTACGGTCTTCATCAGACAGTTCATCCATACCCAGAATGGCAATAATATCTTTCAGCTCTTTGTAACGCTGCAGTACAGACTGAACGCCACGGGCCACTTCATAGTGTTCTTTACCGATAACCAGCGGATCCAGCTGACGTGAAGTTGAATCCAGCGGGTCGATTGCAGGGTAAATACCCAGAGAAGCGATGTTACGGCTCAGTACTACAGTTGCATCCAGGTGAGAGAATGTTGTCGCTGGTGATGGGTCAGTTAAGTCATCCGCAGGTACATATACTGCCTGAATAGAGGTGATTGAACCGGTTTTGGTAGAAGTAATACGCTCTTGCAGTACACCCATTTCTTCAGCCAGAGTAGGTTGATAACCTACAGCTGATGGCATACGGCCTAACAACGCAGATACTTCGGTACCAGCCAGAGTATAACGGTAGATATTATCCACGAAGAACAGTACATCACGGCCTTCGTCACGGAATTTTTCTGCCATAGTCAAACCAGTCAAAGCAACGCGCAGACGGTTTCCTGGCGGCTCGTTCATCTGACCGTACAC
>CAZXTH010000196.1:0-6403 GCA_964643585.1 uncultured Pseudoalteromonadaceae bacterium | reverse complement strand
CTTTCCCATTTTCCAACAGTTTTTCATTGACCCTTTTGCCTTCGTTGGCCAGCTTCAGCCACTGCGGAATATAGTTATGCACCGGGCACTTCCATTCGCAGTAAGGGTTGCCGCAGTCCAGGCAGCGGTCAGCCTGGCCGGCTGCCTGGGTATCGGTCATCGGGTGATAGATTTCAACAAATTCTATGGTTCTGTCCGCCAGAGAACGTTTTGGCGGGTCGATCCTTTTTACATCAATAAACTGGTATACATTCTGTGCCATAACGTTTCTTCCTTACATCGCCTGTACCCGCAACTCCGCAGAGGAGCGCGCCCGGTGTCCCAGCAGGGTATTTACATCGCTGGTTTTCGGTTTTACCAGCCGGAACTTCGGCAGGTAGTTGCTGAAATCCGCGAGAATACGCTGTGCTTTATCACTGCCGGTTTCCTCGGCATGCTGATACAACAAACTACGCAGATGTTCCTGCAGGATTGGAGTAGTCACTTCCAGCGCTTCCACCAGCTCGGTGTTAAGACGCAGGTTGAGATCGTTATGTTCATCAAGCAGGTAGGCAAAACCGCCGGTCATACCTGCACCAAAGTTAACGCCGGTGCGGCCAAGTACTACAACCACACCGCCAGTCATGTATTCGCAGCAGTTGTCACCTGTTCCTTCTACAACAGCTAGTGCTCCGGAATTACGTACTGCGAAACGTTCGCCGACCTGCCCGGCAGCATATAAGCGGCCACCGGTTGCGCCATACAGGCAAGTATTACCAGCGATGGTAAATCCTTGTCTGGCAAATGCCGCGCCTTTTGCCGGATAAATGGCTAGCATACCGCCGGTCATCCCTTTACCAACATAATCATTGGCATCGCCTTGTAATGACAGGTGCAAGCCTCCGGCATTCCATACTCCGAAACTCTGACCGGCGGTACCGGTAAATTTCAGCCGGATAGGGTCGGTTGCCATACCCTGGTTACCGTGATGACGGGCAATAAAACCTGATAGTGCAGCACCAACTGAGCGATCGGTATTACGGATTGGCAGCGTCAGTTGACCGCCGGTTTTATGTAACACCATTTTCTCACAGCGTTGCAGCAGCAACTGATTTAATGCACCCGGATCGAATGGCGTATTGTTTTGCACACAGTGCAGCGGTTTATCTGATGTTACACCACTGGCAGCGAGAACCGGGGATAGATCCAACCGTGCTTGTCTCTGGGTTTCTGCTGCTTTGTAGCCCAACAAGTCGGTACGGCCAATCAGATCCGTCAGTTTAGCGACACCCAGTTCGGCCATCAGTTGCCGCACTTCATAAGCCAGGAAGCTGAAGTAGTTCATCACCATTTCCGGCAGGCCGGTAAAATGATCACGCCTTAAAGTGGCATCCTGAGTAGCGACACCTGTTGCGCAGTTATTGAGGTGGCAGATACGCAGGAATTTACAGCCCAGCGCAACCATCGGGCCGGTACCGAAGCCGAAGCTTTCAGCACCCAGAATGGCGGCTTTTATCACATCCAGTCCGGTTTTCAGACCTCCATCTACTTGCAAGCGTACCCGATCCCGCAAGCCGTTTTCTACCAGCGCCTGATGTACTTCTGCCAGTCCCAGCTCCCAGGGGCTACCTGCATATTTAACTGATGTCAGTGGGCTGGCACCTGTGCCGCCGTCATAACCAGAAACAGTAATCAGATCGGCGTATGCTTTTGCTACGCCGGTAGCGATGGTGCCGATACCTGGTTCTGAAACCAGTTTGACTGATACCAGCGCCTGTGGATTAACCTGCTTCAGATCGAAAATCAGCTGAGCTAAATCTTCAATTGAATAAATATCATGATGCGGCGGTGGTGAAATCAGTGTAACGCCGGGTACGGAATAGCGCAGACGGGCAATCTCTGCCGTAACCTTTTCTCCCGGCAATTGCCCGCCTTCACCGGGTTTGGCACCCTGAGCGACTTTTATCTGAATAACTTCAGCATTGACCAGATAATGAGGTGTTACACCGAAGCGGCCAGATGCCACTTGCTTGATTTTAGAGTTTTTCTCGGTACCGAAACGACGGGGATCTTCACCGCCTTCACCAGAGTTTGAACGGCCACCAAGACGGTTCATAGCAATTGCCAGCGCTTCGTGCGCTTCAGGGCTTAAAGCTCCGATCGACATGGCTGCGCTGTCAAAGCGTGGATAAAGTGCTTCTGCAGATTCCACCTGTTCCAGCGGTAACGGTGAGCCTGTTGCTTTGAGCTCGAATAAATCGCGCAGATGAGCAACGGGGCGTTCATTTACCAGTTTGCTGTACTGGCGGTAATCTTCGTACTTACCGGTACGTACAGCCCTTTGCAGGGTTTGAACCACATCCGGGTTATAAGCATGGTATTCGCCATCATGGACATATTTCAGCAAGCCACCATGAGCCAGTGGTTTACGTTTTAGCCATGCCAGATTCGCTAACTGGCGGATATCCTGTTCAAAGTCAGCAAAACCTGCGCCACCAAGGCGTGATGGGATATCGGTAAAACACAGTGCCATCACTTCTTTATCAATGCCTACGGCTTCAAACAGATTGGAGCAGCGGTAGCTGGCAACGGTTGAAATGCCCATCTTCGACATGATTTTGTACAGGCCTTTGTTAATGCCTTTACGGTAATTAAGTACAGCTTGCCTTGCGGTAAGATTAACTGAGCCTTTTTCAACCAGCTGTTCAACTGTTTCATAAGCCAGAAATGGATAAATACCCGTGGCTCCCAGGCCAATCAGTACGGCAAAGTGATGCGGATCGCGTGCAGAAGCGGTTTCGATAATGATATTCGAGTCACAACGAAGCTGGGCATTAACCAGCGCCTGTTGATCTGCTCCTACTGCCATTGCGGCAGGAATAGGTGTATTACCCTGGGCAATACGGCGATCTGTCAGAATGACCAGTACGACTTTATCATTACGGACAGCATTGATGACATCGTCACACAATTTCCGGATTGCCTGACCGAGCGGTTGTTCCTCCGGATTAAAATTGAGTGAGAAAATCTGATGACGGTAATATTCCGGATCTGCTTGTTTCAGCTGTTTCAGATCTGAATACATCATCACCGGAGATTCAAACTGAATCCGGCGGGCATAACCGGCTGTTTCGCGGAAGACATTATGCTCGCGGCCGATACTGGTCGCCAGCGACATAACATGCGCTTCTCGCAGCGGATCGATTGGCGGGTTGGTAACCTGGGCAAATTGCTGCCGGAAATAATCAAACACCGTTCTTGGTTTGCGTGAAAGCACAGCCATTGGGGTATCGTCACCCATAGACCCTACAGCTTCCTGACCATCTTTAGCCAGTACGGTGATAACCTGATCGATTTCCTCATAGCTGTAGTTAAATAACTTATGATAAACCAGCATGCTTTCGTCATCGAAAGCCCTTTTGCCAATCAAGTCTGTTTCGTATTGTTCATAAGGTACCAGTCGCTGAACGTTAGCATTGAGCCATTCACGGTACGGGTGGCGTTGCATCAGATCTGTGTCAATTTCATCTGAACGCCAGATTTTACCGGTAGTGGTGTCTACGGCCAGCATTTCTCCCGGGCCAACCCGGCCTTTTTCAACGACTTCGTCCGGGGTGTAATCCCATATACCGACCTCAGATGCCAGCGTTAGCAGTTTATCCCGGGTGATTACAAAGCGGGCAGGGCGCAGGCCGTTACGATCAAGGTTGCAGGCAACATGTTGACCATTAGTCATTACAATACCTGCAGGGCCGTCCCAGGGTTCCATGTGCATGGAGTTGAATTCGTAGAAGGCTTTCAGGTTATCGTCCATCACCCTGTTACCTTGCCATGCCGGCGGAATTAACAGCCGCATCGCCCGGAATAAGTCCATACCACCGGCCAGCAACAGTTCCAGCATATTATCCAGAGAGCTTGAATCTGAGCCTTTCTGGCTGACAAACGGGGCAGCTTCCTGTAAATCAGGTAATAAAGGAGAAGAAAATTTATATTGCCGTGCTCTGGCCCATTGACGGTTACCGGTAATGGTATTGATTTCGCCGTTGTGGGCAAGAAAACGGAATGGCTGAGCCAGTTGCCAGCGAGGCATGGTATTGGTAGAGAAACGCTGGTGGAAAACGCAGATAGCAGTTTCCATCCGGATATCTGCCAGATCCAGATAATAGCCTGGCAGATCTGCAGGCATCATCAGCCCTTTAAATACGGTAACCAGTGAGGAAAAACTGGGAATATAAAAGTCAGGATCATCAGTCAGCTGTTTTTCAATTCGCTGTCTGACCATATAAAGGCGCCGTTCCAGATCATGGTCGCCCCAGCCGTGCGGGGCATTAACCAGAACCTGCTCAATCTGTGGCATCGAGTTGAGAGCCAACGGGCCAAGTACGCTGCTGTCGATAGGCACATTACGCCATGCAACCAGTGTCAGTGTTTCACGGGCAATTTCCTGCTCAATAATTTTTTTTGCCAATGATGCTTTGATTGGATCCTGACTGAAAAAAACCATGCCAACGCCATATTTTTTTGCCAGCGTCCAGCCATTTTCTTCCGCAATTGCACGGAAGAAAGAATCTGGTTTTTGCATTAATAAACCACAGCCATCGCCGGTTTTGCCATCGGCAGAAATACCGCCACGATGCTGCATACGGTCCAGGCCGTTTATAGCCGTTCTGACAATGCGGTGGCTGGCCACACCTTCAAGATGCGCGATTAACCCAAAGCCGCAATTTTCCCTTGCCTGGCTATGATGGTACAACGCCATGACTTACCTCCAAACTTGTCCTGATAATTAAATATACCTTTTATATTTCAGACTGCAGCCCGCGGCATTTCCTCAGTGGCGCCTCCAGTTTTCGGCGGAGCCTTCTGAGACCACCCCGGAATGGTAGTCTTTCGGTATATATATCTATATTTTTTGAATTATTATTCTTTTAAATGGTTTTGCAGCAGCTGAAAGAAAGTAACGGTTTCACTTTCAGAGGTCAATGCGTTGCCTGGTCTGTTTCTCTGAAGTTTTTTAGACGTCTAAACATGCAGAGGCTAACAGATATACCGATAAATTCCATAAAATGCAAGCTGACTTTGCTTGATTTTCAAGCTGTGTCCAAAAGTGTTTGTATTACTACCGGTGAAAGCGGATAACAGAAACCAGGGTTTTTAGTGGGTTATAAGAAAGAATATAGCGGCTTATATAGAAAAGTTATACTTGTTTTGTTTTTCATAATTATGCTGAAAAGATTATTCTTATATATGGGAGTTATTGCAGCTTGGCAGAATCTGTATTCACTCCTTACGGGCAAAGGATCTGATGCCGATTGGCAAGAAAGCTAATACAGGATACTCTATCGTTATCAGATAAATTAACTGTAACTGCCATGTTTTGCCTCAACATCAGCTGTTTGTGGGCCGGCGGTAACTATTGCTGTTTTTAAG
Source organism: uncultured Pseudoalteromonadaceae bacterium (assembly GCA_964643585.1). GTDB lineage: Bacteria > Pseudomonadota > Gammaproteobacteria > Enterobacterales > Alteromonadaceae > Alishewanella. The sequence continues at coordinate 994 of CAZXTH010000196.1, read as the reverse complement.
GTAAAACTGCATGCAAAGCCCGGTTCATCCTTATGTAAAATCGTTTGCTGCGCTGTGCCGTCGCTGGGGAATGCTCAGATTGGCGGCGGGTTGCTGTTTGCTGGCATTTGCTGTGGCGGCGCTTTTCAGCGTTACTTATTCGCTTATTCTTTATAACCAACTGGACTGGCAGCACCTGAAAGGCGCCATGCTGGTGGCTGTGATTGGTGTACCTGTAACAACCGGCGTAGTGTTTTATCTGGCATGGCACCTGGATGCCGCGTTGTCTTATCTGGAAGATTCCGCACATCAGGAACGTTTGCTGAATGAAAGTATGCAGGAAACTATCCGCCAGCTTAATTATGAAATAGAAGAACGTAAAAAAGCTTTTCAGGCGAAACGCCGTGCCGTTGATGAATTGCGAAAAGAAATAGCTGAACGCCGTAAAACGCAGGATGCTCTGGAAAAATCCTATCATGACAAAGGTAAGTTTATCGCGACATTGAGCCATGAACTGCGTACACCGCTCAATGGTATTGTTGGTCTTACCCAACGTTTGCTGAATAGCCAGTTGACTACCGAACAACATAGCTGGGCGAATACTATTTTCAGCAGCGCTGAAGCCTTGGGAAATATTTTTAACGATATTATCGATCTGGATAAAATTGACCGGCAGGATCTGGATATTGTTTACCAGACAGTCGGGTTGAGATCATTCCTGAACGATATAGCAAATTTTGCGGAGCTGATTTGCCAGCAAAAAGGTTTGCAGTTCAGCCTGCAAACTGAAGGTGAGCTGGATATTTACCTGAAGCTTGATCCTACCCGGTTAAGGCAAATTTTGTGGAATCTGCTGAATAACTCGGTGAAGTTTACAACCAAAGGGTCTATCCGCTTGTTTTGCCGGATGGAAACATCACCGGAAGTCAAACTGACTTTTATGGTAAGCGATACCGGTATTGGTATTTCTGCTGCAGAGCAACTACGTATTTTTGATATGTATTACAAATCCACA
>CAZXTH010000195.1:0-6403 GCA_964643585.1 uncultured Pseudoalteromonadaceae bacterium | reverse complement strand
CCGCTGAGCTGTTGGCGGTAATATGGGCGGTGCCGGTCATTTGCTCGACTGAGGAATACAAACTGCCACCACTTAAGAACCCGCCTGATTGACTGCGTGATTCACGGATGCGGCTTTCTTCCCCTGAGGCTATCAGTATCTCGTCAAAGGCTTTGAGGCCAATATCCTGGCCTTTAAGGTCACTTGAGATAATCGCTATATTACTCTCTGCATCCAGCAGCACCGTGCCACCGGCAGACACGGTAGAGCCTGACAGCAACACATCTTGTGCTAAGTCTTCTTTACTCTTGGATTTAAGACCACCGAAGCTGCTTTTGCTGGTGTGGCTGTATTCGTAATCCTGATAGGTACCTGCGGTGATGGTGATGTCTTTACCAAAGGCGATAATGTCGTTATCGGCATTCAACTCACCGCCAACCAGTGTGATATCGCCCGCAGCGGCTTTAACAACCTGGCCGTTTTCACCTACTTCGGCATTAAGCAAAATGGTACCGGCATTAATAACCGTGCCTTGCACCTCTTCGTGCAGGCTGACCGTTTCGGTTACCCGCTTGCTGAAAGTGCTCTTTTTGGTAGTTTTATCGGCATCGTAGTGTGATTCCACTACGGCCAGCAGGTTCATCTCGTTCTCTGCTATCAGAGAAGCAATATTGCCCGCACTAAACTGTGCCCCTTCGGATTCGATATTATTGCCAGCGCGGATACTCAGGTTATTCCCTGCATCCATACTTACCACATCGTAGGTGCGGTTGACTTCAATATCGTGGCCGCCTTTAAAGTACTTCTCATGGCCGCTGAGGTTTTCTATCGCGCCCAGCAACACATCGTTACCGGCAGCAATATCAATATTATTGGCCGCGGCCAGTTTACTGCCTTGCAGGTCAACATTGCGGCCTGCATCCATACTCAGGTTGTTATGCGAAACAATCTCGGAAGCGGGGCCGACATAGGTATAGGTACGACTATTGCCATTTTCACTGGTACCGGTGTACTGCTGGTACTCGGTGCGGTTAATAATATCGCCACCGGCTTTAAGCAACACATCATTGCCTTCCAGATGACCGCCGCGGTTAATTAAGTCTTCCCCGGCCTTAAGGCTCAACAGCCCGTCGGCTATCATGCTGCCGGTATTGGTCAGCGTGCCACCAATATCTAACCATAACTCTTGGCTGTTGAGTGCCATGGTATTGGTAAAATCGCTGCCTATCTGCAGGCCGATAAACTTATCGCTATCCAGGAAGGTGGTGTCTTTGGTTTCCAAGCCACCGTCGGTGCGCAGCATAAGGCCCTCACCGGCATGCACCCCGGCATCTATCCGCATCCCTTCAGAGGCATAGATATCAATCACACCACCGGCACTTAAGGTGACCCCATCCGGTAGCAGGTCATTTAAGCTAATCGCGCTATACAGCGCCTGCTGGCCTTTATTGATATCGTCAGCATTAAAGCCTAAATCTTCGGTCAGTACCCGGATTTGCTCGTCGGTCATAAATACATTCTGGCCGATAGGGGCATTGCCCGCTGACAGTGAGCTGCCTTCAAGGCTGATATTGCCTCCTGCCTGCAGCACAAGATTCTGCTCAACCATAATGCCACTGTGGCTGTCTGACATACCTAACAGCGTTTTCGCCGCAGCGTTCGAGGTATCGTCAATCACAATGACCTGCTCTGTCTGAGAGGAATTGTAAGGCGGGGTTGGTGCTGTGCTGTCAGAGGCAATCACCTCCATTACTGGCTGAATGCTATCAGCACCCCGGTGTTTTGTGTCTGATCCTGAGGATGTCTCCACGACACCAAAACGTGCTTCAGCACTGCCCAAACCTGCCCATTGCTCACCTGACTGCACAGTGCCCTGATATAAAGCCGGTGCCGAGGTTTGCGACTCAGCATTCAGCGCATTACCTGCCTGATAATCAGTATTTAAGTCTGCGGTATTAATAGCCGCACTAACTGCTTGCTGCTGACTGGCCTTGATATCAATAAACTGGCCGTCTTGTTGTACGTAGTTCTGTTGAGCCTGATAGCTAATCTGATGCTGGGTATTTTCTGTGTCGGTCAGTTGGTGTGCCTGTAGCTCACTGCCCTGATAGCCTGGCGTAACCACAGCAGGTTCATCCGGTAAATCTCCGATATCGCCACCGGAGCTGCCACTAAGCTCCAGCCCTTGTCCAGCCGTACTGATTAACGTACCCAAAGAAGCTGTAATTTTAATCGCGTCAGAGCTTGCCATAATGCTCTGAGTACCACGGGAAACGCTGCCACGGGCTGTTTCAACATCGGTTTGGACGATTCCCTGATTCGGTGACAGAGGATTTGCTTCTACACTATCAACACCTTCGACATGTCCAGTAATTTTTCCTTTAACAGCAATAGTGCCATAACCACCACCGGCGGCAAAAGTTGTTTCTGGTTCCCCTACCGACAATATTTCTTCGTAATCTAATGTTGCTGACTCTACAATATTAGAGCAACCGCCTCCCGGGCGATCGCAATAAAAATACCATTCTCTCAGAACTGTTGTAGTTTCCTTGATTTCTTTATTCTGCGCAGAATAATTTTTTAATCCTTTCCCTGAAATAGTTAGATCACCACCTACAGAAATCATGCTGTAGTAATTCTCAAGCTCACCGTTAATAGTAAAGTTTTTTCCTGATGTAATAGTTCCTTGCCGCCCAGTTAACTCAGCATTAAAAACTGTTGTTACCGAAACATCTACTATGTCTTGCCACGCATATTCCCGATCACTAGAGGAATGATCCTGATTCCATACGATAGTTTCTTTTGTAGTTTTCTTTCCATCTCTATCAAAGGATACCTCCCCAGTGTGAGTATTAGTAATCTTGCCACTTAGCGACAGGTCAGCAGCCGCGGCAATGCTGCCACCCTGGTTAAAAATCACGTCACCGGTAATCTGCAGATTGCCACCGGAATAGACACTGGCTAAGCCATCGCCCTGCGTCAGGTTAAACAGGCTGCCGGTCATGGTCAGTTGTTTTCCGGCATAAAGCAGGTTGGTGTTATCAATATCACCGGTGATATTCAGGGTGTTATTGGCCGCAATGGTGCCGTGGTTAATGCTGTCTTCAACCAGCAGGTTGAGGTTAAGCGTATGGCCACTGCCAATGGTGCCACTATTGGTTAAAGTGCCTGTCGTTAAGGTTGCCAGACTGCCGGCTTTAATAGTGCCACCTTGCAGGTTGTCGATAGTGGTGCTGCTTAGCAGAAGCTGATTACCACCGATAATATTACCGCTGTTAGTCAGGCCGCCACTGGTTTTCAGGTCCAGATTATTGGTGGCCTGCAATTGCTCCTGATTGCCCAGAGTTAACGCACTTCTGACAGTTGCAGAGATATTCTGACCGGTGATATTACCCACCGTTAACTGCCCGGTATTAATGGTTACCGTGCCATCAGACTGAATATAACCGCCCTGGTTATTCAGGGTATTGGTGGTTAAGGTTGTAGCAGTTACCCCGCTAATCGTGGCGCTGTTGGTCAGGGTGGTGGCATCTATTACCACCGCACCCGCACGGCTACCTAACAGCCCATTACCACTATTGGTTACCGTTGCAGCATCAATATCCAGCAATTGGGCAGCCGATATCACACCACTGTTTTGTAAGGCGCCTGTCAGGTTAATATCTATCGCACCGTTACCAACGATACGGCCATTGTTAACAACATCGCTGCTGGTATTGGTGAGTGTTGTGGCATCAATTCGCAGTACACCTAACCCTGCCTGCAGGATATTCCCCTGGTTATTGGTCAGTGCACCGGTGGTAATTGTCAGGCCGCTGCCATTAGCTGCAAGTGTACCTTGTGAGTTATTAAGCTGGCCTGAGCGGATACTGCTGCTACCGCTGGCTGCAGTAGCCATCAGTGTTCCACCGGTATTATCCAGTAAACCCGACACCCCAAGATTAAGGATACCGGCTGTCACTACACCACTCTGGTTATTCAGTGCACCCTGGATATCAGCTACCAGCTGGCCAGCGCTTTGAATGCTGCCCTGATTGCGGTTATCCACCGTACCCAGGCTTTCAAGGGTTAATACGCCGGAACCGGCGTGTAATATCCGCCCTTGCTGGTTATTGATACCACCAGTACCCGCATCAATACTAAGATGAGTACCTGCCGACTGAATCAGCCCGTTAAGGTTATTAATCAAGCCGGCAATAATCTGGCTGTTACCCGCTCCTGTAGAGGTGATGGTACCCTGGCTATTATTCAGTGTTCCGGCTGCTGAAAGCGTAAGGCTGCTTCCTTGTATCCTGCCACTTTGGTTATTAATATTGCCGCTGGTTTCAAGTAGCAGTTGCCCGTCTGCAATTAATGAGCCCTGCTGATTATCCAGCGCACTGTTTACCTGCAAATTACCTTTGGTATACAGCTGCCCTCCGGCATTATTGAAAGTGCCATCAGTATTGATGGTAAGCGCTTTTTCAGCAAACAACGTACCACTGCTGCTGACACTGCCTCGCAACTCGGCTGAGCCAGCAGTTGCAATACTGCCCTGCTGATTACTGACAGCACCATTACTGCCCAGCAATAGCACTCCGCTACCGGCATGCACCAGTGACCCCTGGTTAATCAGCTCACCGCCTATTGCCATATCGGTGCTGTTATTAAACAGGCTGCCACTGTTACGTAATAACGCGGTATCCAGTTGCAGTGCCTGGCCTGTGCCTGCAACAACTAAAGCACCACCAGTCTGATTATCCAGCGCCTGTCCGCTGAATACGGCTTGCTGAGATTCTATCCGGCCACTGTTTTGCAATAAGCTGAAGTCGGTTATCTGTAATGCCGCAGCAGAAATTCCACCACGGTTTTCAAGCGTATCGGCCTGCAGGGTTACGGTATCAGCGGCGTATATAACCCCCTGATTAACCAGCTGATTGCCAGCAATACTGACCGTAGACAGAGCAGACAGCTCACCGGCATTAGTTACCGCTCCGGCAGCAGCATCGATGCTAATAGTACCGGCAGTGATTGCGGCATTGGCCTGATTATCCAGGTTACCAACCAGCTGCAGCTGAGTTTGTGCCTGTATCTGACCACGGTTAGCCACATCTGCATTCAGGTGCATCTGCCCGGTGGAGGCAAGCGTGCCACTGTTGCTAATCGTATCGGCATTAATTTCCAGAGTGCCACTGCCCAAATGCAGTACCCGGCCCAGCTCATTACTCAGATCGCCCAGCGTAAAGACCCAGTTATCGGCATAGCTTGCCAGCGTTCCCCGCTGGTTAATAAAGCTGCTGACATCTGTCAGTTGCAACGCATTATCTGCAGTACCGGTAGCGACAATCATGCCGTCAGTATTATTGATGGTTACCGCACTGAGTGTTAACCGCTCAGCCTGTAGCTGGCCACCTTCATTATTCAGGCTGCTGCTACGCAGTTCCAGCAGGTTACCCGCCTGCAACACCCCGTAGCTGTTATTAATGCTATCAGCCTGCAGTATAAGTTGCTGGCCATTAATCATGCCTTCTGCTGAGTTATTCAGTTCAGCCGAGCTCAGTGTAACAAGATTGGTAGCAGCAATAATGCCGCTGCGATTATTCAGCAGCTCACTGGCATCAACTACAATGCTATTCGCGGCAGAAAGCCTGCCTTGCTGGTTATTCAGGCTTTGGGTACGAATATCAAGAGAAGTCCCAGCATGTACGATACCCGCTACGTTGCTGAATACGGTATTACTGGAATCAGTACTTTGAGCCACTACAGCGCCGGCGGCCTGTAACTGGCCGCTATTGTTATCAGTATTGCCTTGTAGGTGCAGATCTCCCGCACTGATTACCAGCCCCTGCTGGTTTTGCAGCTCGCCTAAGCTTAACGTGCCATTGCCCAGCAACAGAATCTCACCTTGCTGGTTATTAACCTGCCCACTGATAGCCAGTGAATCAGCATGAGACTGAATCACACCCTGCCGGTTAATTAATGTTGTGGTATCCAGCAGTAATTCTGCTGTATTTCCCGCAGTCGCTTTGGTGGAAATCACCCCGGCGGAGTTATCCAGTACACCGGCTGTAATCTGCGCCTGATCAGCGGTCAGATAACCGCTATTACGGATCTGTTCTGCCGTAATCTCCAGAGCGGAAGCATCTAATACGCCACTGTTATTCAGCAGCGCAGCTTCTACCGTCATCGCAGCAGCGTTTATCTGGCCCCGGTTATGCAGCTCTTGCGCGCCCAGTAACAAAGGTGCACTGCCTTGCTGTGAAATCACCCCGTTTTCCAGGTTATTCAGTAACAATGCTGTCAGGCTAAGCTGGCCCTGCTGGTTATAAATCACCCCGGCGGTATTATTCAGCTCGCCATTAACGGTAATAGCAATGCCTTGCGCAGCCAGTAATTCGCCTGCCTGATTATTCAGGTTGCCGCTGTCTATATGCAATATGCCTTC
>CAZXTH010000194.1:0-6426 GCA_964643585.1 uncultured Pseudoalteromonadaceae bacterium | reverse complement strand
TTTTGTGCTATCTTATACATTTCATCAAAGAGTACATTTTATCTAATCATTTTTCTGCTTGTATCAATACCATCTTTCGGATTTAGCTTTAAGAAAGATACCACCCGGCTTTTAATTTTTTCTTACACACAAAAGTACAGACATAAAAGTATAGAGGCAGGAATTAACCTGAGTCACAATAAATTACGGGGTTAGCAGCTATGAAGCCTGAAAGCCTAACTGCGGAAGCACTTCAGTAATTACTATCTGATCAGGTTGCAGGCTTAACCAATGGTTGTATAACCTTGCAAGCAAGAAACCTGCTGTACCACCCGCTACCGCCAACAAAATAAGTAAAGGTTCTGGTGGCTGCCATATCACCTGAGCCAGCATAACCACTGCAATCATCAGCAACAATGGCAGCATATAAACCATAAAGGCTGCTTTAAGCAGCCCTTGTTCCGCAAGTGCAATTTTAACCCGCTCTCCCGGTAGTAACGATTTGTCAGTATTAACAAAAAACCGGCTCGGTCTGGAGGTAAATGCTCTGGCAAGCATTCCTGTACCACAAGTGTCATTTGCCTGACACGAATGACAAGTGCTCACAACTTTGGTAGTCAGCCAGACGCCTTCATCTTCAGTCGCAACCACTGTTGCAATTTCTTCTATCATCAGTGCACCGCCATTGCCAGCTGTCTGGCTGTATCAATACTGACAGGGCCAATCACGGTAATTTCCAGTTGTTCGTCACTCTGTACATAAATCGTTGTTGCACCATCACGGTATGCCTGTGGTGCCATCCGATTACTCTTCTGTACAAATACCGATACCTGATGTAAACCATCCGTCAGTAGCCAATAACCAAGAATAGCAGGCTGCTGCTGACGAATATCCATTGGTTCAGGAATAATCTGGTATCCGGACGGTAACCAGCTTAACTGATAATCAGACTGGCTGGTATTTTGCCCTGACAGCGTCACTGGCACAGCAGGCGGTAAATCTGCCTCAGCCAGAGCTTTCAAGCTCGCCGGTATTTCAGGAGAAATCTGCATATGCGTTACCAGCCAGCGTTCCAGCGGATTTTGCTGTTCAGAAATGGTATCAATCCTTAGCGGAAAACCACTCTCAGTATCGACCCACAACCAGTAGCTATACCGCCCGGCCTGTAAAGCCGTCAGCCGTAATAACTGGGCACTGCGGCCAGACATCATAGAACTGCTGCCAACTACAGCATCATACAACTTGCGGATATTGTTCTGTTCTTCAAACAGTAAGGCGGGTAATTCACTGATGCGGTGCCCGGATGTTACAAATGCCGGTCTGTCAGTCAGTAAATAATAGATTTGATTGTCACGCCGCAGAATATCAACGCCGCTGGTATCCAGCGGCACAAGGTGTTCTATTTCACTTTCCGGCAGGCGGCCATGCAACCAGCGGTAAGTATCCGTCTGGTTACCTTTAATCACTACAAAAGACACATCAAAGTTATGCTGGTTTACGGCTTGCTGAACCCGTTCAAACAAGCCCCAGCCAGTTTCTTCGGCCTGTGCCACAATACTGCATATCAATAACGCTGTGGCACTGCAAAAGCCAGATAAGCGCATTATCACTGTCCGCGTTCTGCCTGCTCAGTCGGCTGTTTCAGATTACCGGCATCAGCCTGTTGAGCCTGCTCCATCACTCTGACCTGCTGACGATGAGCATTCAGCAGCGCTTGCAGCCGCTGCTGTTGCTCCAGCATGGCCTGTTGTTGTTGCTGTTCAAAACGGGAATCAACTGAAGTCTGGCTTAAGCTAACCGGAGTAGCAAAACCCGCAACTGGCCGGGTTTGCAATACCGGCAGTGGTGACATCATTTCCTGTTCCAGAGGTTGCTGCCATTGCTGAACACCCAGCACTGCTACTAACGCAACACCAGCAGCCACAGCTCCCTGAGAAACCGGCTTTAACCACGCACCGTTAGCAGCCTGACCAATACCACGCATAACCCGCTGTACCAGGCTACGATCAGAACGCAGATGATATTCGGGTTCTTGCTCCAGTAAAGCAGCAAAATCCTCACTAAACCGGCCAGATAACGGGCTGGCTTGTTCCTGCCGCAATACCGAACCAATCAGTTGGTAGCGTTCTGCCTGTGCCTGTAACTCCGAACTCTGTAGCAAAGCATCAAGCTGAGCCGGACTAATAGCCTGATTGTCACTGGCAGCTGAGAGCCAATCCTGATTTTCTGACGACATACGGGTTCCTGTCATAATTACAATCTCAGTTAAACTTTTCAGCTTATTAACGGCTTAAGCTGCGTATCTATTGCTTCACGCGCCCGGAAAATACGGCTGCGAACAGTACCTATAGGGCACCCCATCACTTCCGCAATTTCCTCGTAACTCAGTCCTTCCAGCTCCCGCAGAGTAATCGCGGTACGAAGTTCATCCGGCAACTTCTCGATAGTATTAAATACTACAGCCCGGATTTCCTCCGATAGTAACAGCTTTTCTGGTGAGTCCTGCTCTTTCAGGGCATCGCTGCCCTCATAAAACTCAGCCTCTTCAGCGTCAACATCTGTTGCCGGTGGTTTACGGCCATTAGCAACCAGATAGTTTTTAGCACTGTTTACGGCTATACGGTACAACCAGGTATAAAAAGCACTTTCGCCCCTGAAACCCGGCAATGCCCGGTAAGCCTTAATGAAAGCTTCCTGAGCGACATCAGCCACATCTCCGTGATTAGAGACATAACGAGAAATTAAGTTCGCAATACGATGCTGATATTTTCTTACCAGCACATTAAAAGCAGCTTTATCACCCTGCTGCACCCGCTGGACTATCTGCCAATCCAATTCTTGCTCGCTCATTCGAGAGCCTGTCCCCTGTAATACTGATGACTGTTATTGTTACCGCTGGCGCGAGTCTGGCATTAGCTATTGACTGCAACCGCGATAAATAGTTCGGCTAACCTGATTAAAAAACTCTGATGCGTTCTCTGGCACAACCATTGGGGCTGTTGATCTTTGGTGATGATTTTTGCAGCTATTTGTCTGGTATTTATACAAGGCAGAGCCTGTGCCGTGTAGTTATTCTACATAAACAGGCGATAACGCCGTAGAAATGCCAGGCAAACGCTGCCCTTTGGGCTCTTTTGAAAGCGTTTTAGGCTGTGTTGCTCGTCATTCACTTAGAATAACTAAGCTACATTCCTCGCGTCGTGCCTAAAACGCTTTCAAACTGAACAAAACTCCATCACCAAAGATCAACAGCCCCTAGTATACTCTTGTTTCTTCATACTATTATACACGGCCATATACAGACTGCCTGCCCAGTATAAATTACTATTCTCCGATAGCCTGACCCGGTATATCAGTGGTAAAGTTCAGCAACCAACCGGGCCACAATGCAACCCGGTGATTTTAACTGAAGCAAGTGTATCTCATGAAGCAGCAAAAAGAACATCTGTGTGATGTATTAATCATCGGCAGCGGTGCTGCCGGCCTGTCTCTGGCTCTGCAACTGGCAGAACATGCACAGGTTCTGGTATTGAGTAAAGGCGCTCTGCGGGAAGGGTCTACCCTTTATGCCCAGGGCGGTATCGCAGCTGTCTTCGATGAAAACGACAGCATTGCTTCACATGTCAACGACACCCTGATAGCCGGCGCTGGCTTATGTGATGAAGCAGCGGTCCGGTTTACGGCTGAACACGCCCGAACTGCAATGGAGTGGCTGATTGCTCAGGGCGTACCATTTGATCAGTATCAGGATGACGATGGTTTACTGAAATACCATCTGACCCGTGAAGGAGGACATAGCCACCGCAGAATTCTCCATGCCGCAGATGCCACAGGACGGGCAGTGCAAATTACGCTGGTCGACCAGGTTAAGCGCCATCCGAATATTCAGCTACTTGAAAATTATAATGCTATCGATCTGGTCAGCGGCAGAAAGCTGGGACTTGATGCCAGTCGTTGTTACGGAGCTTATGTCTGGAACAAAAACGCATCGCAGGTTGAAGTTATCCGATCACGTTTTACTGCCTTAGCAACCGGCGGTGCCAGCAAGGTTTACCTTTATACCAGCAATCCGGATGTCGCCAGCGGTGACGGTATTGCAATGGCATGGCGGGCGGGCTGCCGGGTAGCCAATATGGAATTTAACCAGTTCCACCCTACCAGCCTGTACCATCCCGATGCCCCTAATTTTCTGATTACCGAAGCAATGCGCGGCGAAGGCGCATATCTGAAAAGACCTGACGGCAGCCGCTTTATGCCAGACTTTGATGAACGGGCAGAGCTGGCTCCCAGAGACATTGTAGCCCGTGCTATCGACTTTGAAATGAAACGGCTTGGTAGCCACTGTGTTTATCTGGATATCAGTCATAAACCCAAAGAGTTTATTATTGAGCACTTCCCTACTATTTATGCAAAATGCCTCAGCGTCGGCATTGATATCACCCGCCAGCCAATTCCGGTTGTTCCGGCAGCACACTATACCTGTGGTGGGGTTATGGCTAACCATAATGGTCAGACAGATATTGAAAATCTGTATGCCATAGGCGAAGTAGCATACACCGGCTTGCATGGCGCAAACAGAATGGCCAGTAACTCCTTACTGGAATGTGTGGTCTTTGCGCAGTCTGCAGCACAACATATTCTGTCACAGTTACCACAGCAAACTGAAATGCCACAATTACCAGCATGGGATGACAGCCGAGTCAGCGATTCAGACGAAGAAATTGTCATTACCCATAACTGGCACGAATTACGGCTGTTTATGTGGGATTATGTTGGCATTGTCCGTACCAATAAACGGCTGGAACGGGCCTTACACCGGGTAGAAATGCTGCAAAAAGAAATTCATGACTATTACAGCCATTTCCGCATCAGCCATAACCTGCTGGAGTTACGTAACCTGACACAGGTTGCAGAGCTGATTATCCGCAGTGCCATGCAACGCAAAGAAAGCCGGGGATTACACTACAATCTGGACTATCCGCAACAGTCAGATAATCCGCGGCCTACCATACTAGCACCGGTCTAGCGCCGGTAAACCCTGTTACCTGACGGTTCGTTGCCAACTGGCCTGCTGCACATGGCGGGCCAGTGTATGAAAATCAGCTTCACTTAGTTGATCCGCCAACAGCCAGCAACTACGGCTATTTCCGCCGGAGTCTTGCCAACTAACCCGAATCAGCAGCTGGCCTGTCAATCCATCAGGCAGTAAATGCCCATGTTCAAACCCATTAGTCGTTTTCCAGTGTACACTGCCATCGCTGTCCAGAATCACAGCCTGATAATACACTGGCGGATTAATTGCCTGCAGCCAATAATAAAAAAATGCTAATAATAGCGGCGCACTGCCCAATAGCCACAGGTCCGGCAAAGGTACAGAAATATAAACAAGCAAGACCGCTAACGGCAGTAACCATAATCCATACTGCCGTTGCCGTGAAGGATAAATAACCAGACTAGACGCGGACACGATCCAGAATCAGCTCAACCAGCGCCTGCAGTGCAGGAGCTTCAGAACGGGCATGTCCCATAAACCAGGCAAATAAATCAGGATCGTCCGCTGCTAACAACCGCTCAAAATCTTCTTTCTGCTGCTGCGTCAACGAATCATAGCCCGCCTCAACAAAAGGCGCCAACAATACATCCAGTTCCAGCATTCCCCGGCGACAAGCCCAGCGAAGGCGGGGTTTGCTCATTAGCTGTGTCATAACATTTCCAGATTTCAGCAAATTACTCAGCTGCCGATTCTAACAAAAATTTACTGCAGGGGTTGAGCTTTTCCATCCAGTCCCCAATCATAACTACACAGCCTTATTTATTCATAGCCACTGAATCCGTAAAACTATGCAGACATCCTGGTTAAGTGCAGAAGATTATTCCCGTTTGATTACTCACTCCGAAGGTGCGTTTATTTCACCGCTTCCTTCATTTGAAACCTTGCAGATCACAGGTCCCGATAACCGTAAATATTTGCAGGGACAAACTACCTGTGACCTGGACCAGCTACAGCAGGATAATTTTTTGCGCGGAGCACATTGCGACGCCAAAGGGAAAATGTGGTCAATTTTTCATGTTTGCCAGGATCAGGATGCGCTGTTGGTGGTGGCATTTCGTGATGAATTACATGCTTCAACTGCACAATGGAAAAAATTCGGTGTTTTTTCAAAAGTCAGTTTCAGCCATGAACCACAGGCCTATGCGGTTATGGGAATTGGCGGAAAAGGCGCCGGGCAGCTAGTCCAGCAACTGGGATTCAGCCTGCCGGACACTGGCATGGTCAGCAGTCAGCAGCAACAGAAGCTGCTGAAACTGGCTGAAGAACATTATCTGTGGCTGTTACCTGTAGCAGAAGCTACTGACTTACTGAAACAAGCGCTGCCATTTGCTGCACCGTCACTATGGCTGCTACAACATATTCAGCATGGCTTTTGCTATTTAGAGCAGGCCGTT
>CAZXTH010000193.1:4392-6505 GCA_964643585.1 uncultured Pseudoalteromonadaceae bacterium | reverse complement strand
AACAATGCGTCTTACCCGCCATTCAATCAACATTAACAGCCCCATCAGCACGTAGGAGATTACACCGTTATACCAAAGCCAGATATCCCAGTTACCGGCAAGTGCTGTAGCTGCGGCAATGGTGCCGTTACACAGAAAAAATACGCACCATACCTGAGTGACTTTGCGGGTATAGGCAATGCCTTTGGCATCCAGTTCACCTTCCATCAGCCGGGCCAGTCTTTCCACTATAGTGGGCGGAAATATCAGCGAACTGCCAAATAACACCAATAAACCCGCATTTATCCAGACCGGGTAGAACAACATGGCCTGTTCGGCTTGATTTAGCGATAACGCCAGGCACAGCAGCAGAGTTGTCAGCGCGAAGAAGATTCTTGAATGGACCGGGGTGCCGGGCAGACTGCTTTTTATCAGTAATAACACTGCCACCGGCAGCAATGCAGCTGCCGGGTGCCAGTAACTGATAGCATACCAAACGTAAAACGGGTACAGGCACAGTGCAGCCTGTAACAGTACAGTCAGGGATTTGGGCATAGGTTAATCAGGTTGCCTGTTGATCAGGCTTCCAACAAACCGTGAATTTCATCAACAATATCGCTGACTGTGCGCACGGCTTTAAAGGCTTCCGGTTCAATCTTTTTACCGGTCAGATCACGTAATTTAACCACCAGATCGACAGCATCGATACTGTCCAGATCCAGATCTTCATAGAGATTGGCATCCAGATGAATTTGTTGTTCGTCCAGTTCGAATTCTTTTACCAGAACGTTTTTTAATACTGAGTAGATATCTTGTTTTGTTTTCATGCTGAGTCTCCTGTTACTGCTGTTGCCTGATGAAGCTGGCCAGACTGGTGATACTGGCGAAATATTGTTTGGTTTGTTCAGCGTTAGCATCAAGCTTGATGTTGTAGCGTTTTTTTATTGCCAGCCCGAGCTCCAGAGCATCAATAGAGTCCAGTCCCAGTCCTTCAATAAAAAGTGGGGCATCGTCGTCAATATCGTCAGGGGTGATATCTTCCAGCCCAAGCGTATCAATGATTAAATGCTTCACTTCGAGTTTCAGTGCATTCATAGTGATTTACTACCTGCCGATAATAGTTTTGCAAATCCCTGGTCCACTGCCGTGCAGCTAACGAAGGTGAGGGTTGATTGTGATACTTCACAATATCGATTTCTTTTAAAAAGTGAATGGCCAAAGTGGGTTTGCTGGCCGGTACCTGATACCAGGATTCTTGCTTAGTCAGTGTTGTCGGAGAACACTGTATGCTTAACGCCAGGTAATTGCACTGGCTGCGCAGCGCGATATTGGCAGCCCCCCGCTGAAAAGACAAGGCTTCACCAGGTGTTGTGCGGGTACCTTCCGGAAAAATAATCAGGTTATTGCCTGCGGCCAGCGAAGCAGCACAATCTTGCAGCAGGGAGTCCGGGTCAGAGTTGCTGATATAACCGGTATTGGTAATCACCCCCCTGATAAACGGATTACGGAACAAGTTGGCTTTAACGACACAATCGGCATTTGGTGTCATCGCAATAAGTGCAACGACATCAATCAGGCAGGGATGATTGGCAATAATGATTTTACCTCGAGCCTGCCTGAGCTGAGGGGCTGCTGTGAAATCGAAATTAAAGATTCGCAGAGTATGCATTATGCTGATAAAAAAGCGAAAGCTACGATGAACAGTATAGCGAGCTAGCTTTTTACGGCGGGTCAGATCGCTGATCAGCAAGCGTTGCAGAGGGAAAACGATAACAGGCAGAATAATACCGCCAATGCCAAACAGCATGAAACAGAAACCCGTTCCCAGAATACGGTAACCATGGTTCAGTGTCAGGAGTATTTTAGCCACGGCGCCACTCCCAGGCTTGTCTGTCAGAATAAATGGTAAGCTGGTTGGATTGTTGCTGCAGGAATGGTAATAGTGCCAGAGCCTGATTGTGTTCGTCAGTTTTTGTATTGTGTACCGTTCTGCAGAAAGAAATCGCATCACCACTCTGATTGGATAACAGCAATGCCAGTGCAACCGGTGTCTGCGGATCATTGCAGTAAACACGGTAAACATCGGGCACGGGTTCATCTGCAAAAACTACCAGAATTTCCTGTAGTTCCGGCT
>CAZXTH010000193.1:0-4382 GCA_964643585.1 uncultured Pseudoalteromonadaceae bacterium | reverse complement strand
CTTCCATAATGGCATAATGCAGGCTGTCTGCACCTGCTGCTATAGCATTACTGTCAGCCGGGTTTTGGGAGAAAATACTGTACTGGCCGCTGATAGCGTTATGCACGGAGAGAGCAAACAGGGTTGGTGACAGACTTTGTTTTTCAGCTACATGTTGCAGCAGTTCAAGGGTTTTATGTAAATCGCCATGACGAGAGGCAAAAATACAAGGGAGCTTTGTGTCTGGCTGTACTGCCATGGCGGAATGAAAAGCCAGCTTGGTCAGTTTGCTCAGGCGCCTTTTCATCATCGGAGGTACCGCAGATAAAGAGGGAATGGTGTTATCTTCCCCAGGTTCTGGAGCCCAGAAAGCCCAGGACTTAATATACAAATCCATTACCTGATAATCTCGCTGTAACCTATGAAAGACTGATGACTGTTGCTGGTTTCCTGACCGGTAAGCGGGATATGATATAAAGAAAAGTATATATTTGTAAATAAATCTTTCTGAATGTTCTCAGTTCAGGGCATATTCAGTAATTTATATGCTTAAGCTTCTGATAAATCAGGTAGAAAAGTGTTGTCATAAAAATGATCAAAATAATCTATACCTTTATACCTGAGCATAAGGCTCTGCCGCTTGGTTTACTGAATCCGGAAGAGCAGGAATATGCCTGCCGGATGCCCGCAAAAAGGCAAAAACATTTTGTTTATGGCCGGGCATTGCTGCGACAACACTTTATGCGTATGGGCTGTAACGTTGCCAGTATCTGCCTTGAATTACCAGCAGACCAGCCTCCGGTTCTTAATGTGAATAATGAGCGCATTGCTTTGTCTATCAGCCATTGCGGAAATCTGGTTGCTGCAGCATATAGCCGGTGTTGTCAGATTGGGCTGGATGTTGAGCTGATAAAAGCCCGTAATGGCCTGGCGATGATGGTTGAAGAATTACCCGTCTTTGCACCGTTGCAGCGAGGAGAAGGCCCAGAGCCTGAAATGTTTTACCGTTACTGGACAAAATGTGAAGCCTACAGCAAATTCAGCGGGCAACCGTTGTTGTCTGTATTACAACAACCTTTACCTGATTCTCCTGAGTTTTTCTGCTTGCCATTAAGCCAGTATATGCTTTGCTTATGTTATCCGGATACGGATACTCCAATAGCAATAACAGAGGAAAGTTTATGAATTTCATTTTATTTCTAATCATTGGTGCAGTGGCAGGTTGGCTGGCCGGTAATTTTATGAAAGGCAGCGGTTTTGGGTTGCTGGGTAACATTCTGGTTGGGATTGTAGGTTCTTTTATCGGTGGATTTCTGTTCGGTCTGTTGGGCCTGCAAGGGTTCGGGCTGATAGGTTCTCTGGTAACTGCTACAGTAGGTGCAGTGGTCTTGCTCTATATTATTTCGCTGGTGAAGAAGAATTAGATATCCAGCGGTAAATTATCCTGTTCTGAGGCCAGTGTTTCTTTTGCTGGCCTGTTTTGCTGACGGGCGTGCCGCTGGGCTAACAGTTTCAGAATCCTGGCCCGTTCTTCCACTGGCTTATTGTGCCAGTTAAACCTTTCATCGCGCGAGCGCAGGCAGCCTATGCAGTAACCACGGTTATTGCTCTGGCATATTCCGACACAGGGATTGGGTAAATCAAATAACTCCAGCTGATCCATTGTGATCTGTTGTCGCTCGACGTTGTTTTTAGTGTATCTGTCCCGGCCGTATTTGTGCAAATTTACACCGGAATCACTTTTTTCAGGATATTATCAGAAAACGATTGACTTCGGACTGATAGACGGCTATTTCTATATGCACTTTATCTGCCGGATACTGCATCCGGGTAAATAACCAATTAAATTTAAGACAAGAATTATAATATGCGTTTAGCTTCAATTCTGAACATTATTGTCCTCGTAAACGTGGTGATTATTAGTCGCTGCGGGGGCTTGCGTTTGGAATTTTAAAGCAACATAAAAAGATTCCGCAAAACCCCCGCACCGAAAGGTCCGGGGGTTTTGTCGTTTCAGGGCACCAGAAAAGTTGAAGAATGAGGGGTTAACATGACAGGCGCGGAACTGGTAATCCGTTTTCTGGAAGAGCAAGGTGTGGAGGCTATTTTTGGCTATCCCGGCGGGGCGATTATGCCTATCTATGATGCTTTGTATCAGAGCAAGGTAAAACATTACCTGTGCCGTCATGAGCAAGGTGGGGCATTTTCAGCTATTGGTTATGCCAGAGCATCGGGTAAGGTTGGTGTTTGTATGGCGACATCCGGGCCGGGGGCAACCAATCTGATTACCTCACTGGCAGATGCTCTGCTGGACTCTGTTCCGGTAGTGGCTATTACCGGCCAGGTATCGCAAAGCGCGATGGGTTCCGATGCTTTTCAGGAGGTCGACGTACTGGGACTGAGCCTGCCGGTAACCAAGCATAGTTTTATTGTACGTGAAATGAGTGAACTGTTACCTGCCCTGCAAGAGGCTTTCCGTATCGCTGTTTCTGGCCGCCCGGGACCTGTACTGGTCGATATTCCTAAAGATATACAGTTGGCACAGGGTAATTATCAGGTTGCTTCTGTTGAGTCTGTGACCAACAGTATTACACCTGCAGCATCTGCGTTCGGCCATGCCCGTCAACTGATCCGCGAAGCGAAAAAGCCGGTAGCGTATATTGGTGGAGGGGTGCATATGGCAGAAGCCTTGCCCCAGCTGCAACAGTTTCTGGCGGTTAGTGCCATGCCTGCAGTAACGACGCTAAAGGGTATTGGTTCAGTTGATAAAACCTACCCGCATCTGCTGGGCATGTTGGGTATGCATGGCACACAGGCTGCTAATTTTGCCGTACAACAAGCAGATTTACTGATTTGTCTGGGTGCCCGTTTTGATGACCGGGTAACCGGCAATCTGAAGAAGTTTGCACCTGAAGCGAAAGTGATTCATGTCGATATTGATCCGGCAGAGATTAACAAAGTCCGCTTTGCTGACTGTGCTTTGCTAGGTGATATGCAGCACATCTTGCCTGGTATTACCGAACAGACAGACTGTGCTGGCTGGCTAGAACATTGCCTGCAACTGAAACAACAACACAGCTGGCGTTATGATCATCCAGGCGAGCGGATCTATGCTCCGCTACTGCTGAAACAGCTGAGTGAGCGAATGCCTGATAACAGCGTGGTATGTTGTGATGTTGGTCAGCATCAGATGTGGGTAGCGCAACATATGCGGTTCAGCAGCCCTCGTAATCATTTGTCCAGTGGCGGGTTAGGTACTATGGGCTTTGGTTTGCCGGCGGCTATCGGCGCCAAATTAGCCCGGCCACAGGATACGGTACTGGCTGTCTGTGGTGACGGCTCCTTTATGATGAATGTGCAGGAACTGGCAACCATTAAACGATTCAGGCTGCCAGTGAAGATTGTCATTATTGATAACCAGCGTTTGGGTATGGTGAAGCAGTGGCAACAACTGTTTTTCAGCGAGCGTTACAGTGAAACTGATTTATCTGATAACCCGGATTTTGTTGCACTGGCAGCTGCGTTTGCTATCCCTGGCCATAGCATCAGCCGTAAAGAAGAAGTGGAAAGCGCACTGGATGCCATGTTTACCTGGCCTGGCCCATATTTGCTGCATGTCCGGATTGATGAGAAAGATAATGTCTGGCCACTGGTACCACCGGGAGCCGCTAATGAAGAAATGCTGATGGAGGTTAAGCCATGAACCATACTCTGACCATAACAGTCGCTAACCAGCCAGCAGTTGTTGAGCGCTTATTGCAGGTTGTTCGTTATCGCGGTTTTCAGCTGGCAGCGCTGGAAATGAAAACCCTGACCGATGCTGCAGAATTACTGATCACGTTATCGGTGGTAAGTGATAAGCCTGCACAGTTACTGACGAATCAGCTAAACAAACTATACGATATCAGAAGCCTGAAACTGACAACTGCTGAGGTTGCAGCACTTCGCGCCTGAAGAATAATGAGCTTTGGTAACCAATATGCAGGAATCAGCTTGTTCAAAGCGAGCCGTTGGAGCCCTGGACGGGCGTAAACGAGCCTACAGGGAAGTATTTACGGCGTGTTCGAGTGAACAAGGTGAAGTATGCATAAAGATAAATCAATAAACTTTTAATTAATACAATACCAGAAACAGATGGAGTAACACTGCAATGCCAAAGTTAAGATCCGCAACAGTGACCGAAGGGCGTAACATGGCTGGAGCCCGTGCGCTGTGGCGAGCAACCGGCGTAAAAGATACTGATTTTGGCAAACCCATTATCGCTGTGGTTAACTCGTTCAGTGAGTTTGTACCAGGGCATGTGCATTTACGTGATTTAGGCAAACTAGTCGCCAAAAGTATTGAAGAAGCGGGCGGCATTGCCAAAGAATTTAACAGCATTGCGATAGATGACGGTATCGCCA
>CAZXTH010000192.1:0-6554 GCA_964643585.1 uncultured Pseudoalteromonadaceae bacterium | reverse complement strand
AGAACCTGCCATCTGCCGCAACCATTACGGTAAAGCTGTTTGAGCAGTTTAGCCAACTGGAAAAAATTCATGTGCAATGGATTTCGGCCAGCCAGCAAGGTGCAGCAACTCTCACCTCTGCCAGCAACCGCATATCGCTATGAATGTACCGTTATCTCCTTTATTGCCGGATGTCGCATTAACAGAACAACCGGCAACGCTCAGTACGCTGGAACAAGTGGGCATGTCAGGTATAGCACTGCCTTTTACCCTGAAAGACAGCCAGCAAGGCAATATCCCATGCCATGGTTATGCTGATTGTTATGTCAATATCAGCCAGCCACAGATCAAAGGCATTCACATGTCGCGGTTGTATCTGCTGCTGGATCACTTTACGGCTACTGACATAGTAACGCCGGACACTGTACGGCAATTTATGCCGCAATTGCTGAGCAGCCAGCAAGGCATTAGCGATCAGGCTTATATCGCTTTGCGTTTTAATGTCTACCTGCGCCGCCCGGCACTGCAAAGCCAGAACCAGGGCTGGAAAGCCTATCCGGCAGAACTGCATATCAGGCTGAAGCAACAGCAACTGACAACAGAATTACGCCTTACCATTCCCTATTCCAGCACCTGCCCTTGCTCCGCTTCACTGTCGCGGCAATTGCTGGAGCAAGCGATGCAGCAGCATTTTCAGTCGCAACAGAGCATCAGTAAAGCAGAGCTGAGCCAGTGGTTACTGGTTAATGGCAGTTATGCCACCCCGCACAGCCAGCGTTCTTATGCCACCGCCAGAATGCAGCTTGATGCCCGGCATGCTTACCCGCTGGTGGCAATAATCGCTACTCTGGAGCAAGCGCTGGCCACGCCGGTGCAAACTGCTGTAAAGCGGGAAGACGAACAGGAGTTTGCCCGCCTGAACGGCCATAACCTGATGTTTTGCGAAGATGCAGCCCGCCGCCTGAAGCAGGCACTGAATACCCGGCCAGAGATTACCGATTTCTGGTTACAAGCCGAGCATCAGGAAAGCCTGCATGCGCATAACGCTGTCGCCGTTGCAACTAAAGGCATTGCCAACAGCCCTTACCAGCTACATTCCGGGCAGCCATAACGATGCAGCCACCATCAACCCTGATTCTGAATGCAACCCTTGTCAATGAAGAGCGGTTGCAGCAAGCAGATGTGCTGTTACAACATGGCCGTATCAGCCGGATAGCGCCTGATCTGCAACATATCAGTGCAGAGCGAATTATTGATGCAACCGGACTTCATCTGTTCCCTGGTATGATTGACGATCAGGTGCATTTTCGTGAACCGGGTTTAACGGCTAAAGGTGATATCGCGACGGAATCGGCAGCGGCAGTCGCAGGCGGAATTACCAGCTACATGGAAATGCCAAACGTACAACCTGCTACTATTACTCATCAGGCACTGACCGAAAAACAACAGCTCGCCCGGCAAAAATCGTTGGCAAACTATGCTTTTTATCTCGGCGCAACCAACCATAATATCGATGAAATAAAAGCAGTGGACACCAGCAGTGTCTGCGGTATTAAAGTATTTATGGGCGCCTCAACCGGTAACCTGCTGGTCGATGATCCCAGAGCACTGGAACAGATTTTCCGTGAATCCCCAATCCTGATTGCCACCCACTGCGAAGATAATGGTGTGATAAGCCGTAATGCAGCGTTTGCCCGGCAACAGTATGGTGAGCAACTACCGGTAACGCTGCATCCGGTAATCCGCAGCAGTGAAGCCTGCTATTTATCTTCGGCTTATGCTGTCGCACTGGCCCGGCGTTTTAACAGCAATTTGCATGTGCTGCATATTACTACCGCCAGAGAGCTGAGCCTGTTTCAGCCCGGCCCGCTGGCCGATAAACGGATTACCGCTGAAGCCTGTGTACACCATTTGTGGTTCAGCGATCAGGATTACCCTGTACTGCAAAACCAGATTAAATGTAACCCGGCGATTAAAACGGCTGCCGACCGTACAGCCCTGCTGGCTGCGGTTGCCGATGGTCGGATTGATATTATTGCCACCGACCATGCGCCTCATACACTCGCTGAAAAGCAACAGCCGTACTTGCAGGCCCCTGCCGGGTTGCCGTTAGTACAACATGCGCTGTTAATGCTGCTGGAACTGTACCACCGGCAGCAGCTGACACTGCCACAGATAGCCCGCAAAACTGCACATAATCCGGCGATACGTTACAACATTCAGCAACGTGGCTTTATTCGCGAGGGGTATTACGCTGATCTGGTACTGGTTGATCTGCAACAAACCTCCACCGTTACACTACAGTCAATCCGCTATAAATGCGGCTGGAGCCCGTTAGCCGGGCAACAGTTTCATGCTGCAATAGCATCAACGTTTGTTAACGGTCATCAGGTATTTAACGGTCAGCAAATATTGCCTGCCCCGGGTGCCGCACAACCTTTACTTTTCACAAGATAATCAGAGAAACACTATGCTCAGAAAAAACCCCAGTGGCGATTACCCGCAAGTCAGTGCACATGCGTATATCGATAATACCGCCATTTTATGTGGCAAAGTCATTGTTGAAGACAATGTCTTTATCGGCCCTTATGCCGTGATTCGCGCCGATGAAATCAATGAAAAGGGAGAGATGGAGCCGATTATTATCCGCAAAGACTCCAACGTGCAGGATGGTGTCGTCATTCACTCTAAAGCCGGTGCCAGAGTTGAAATCGGCGAGCGAACTTCAGTAGCCCACCGTTCGATTATTCACGGCCCCTGCGTTATCGGCCATGACGTATTTATAGGTTTTAACTCGGTTATTTTTAACTGCAATATCGGCGATGGTTGCGTGGTACGCCATAACGCCGTTGTTGATGGCTGCGACCTGCCCGCACGGTTTTATGTGCCGTCAACCATGCGGCTGGGCGCCAGTTCCGATCTGAGCAAAGTACCCACCATAAAACCGGAATATACCAGTTTTTCAGAGTCGGTTATTCACGCCAATCATTATCTGGTGCAGGGGTACAAGAAACTGAGTAATGAATTCTGAAAAGGCAGCCTAAGCTGCCTTTTTATCACCCCTGGCGGGCTTTAAACCTCGGGTTAGTTTTACAAATCACAAACACCTTGCCGCGGCGTTTAACGATCTGGCAATCAGGGTGGCGGGTTTTAGCCGATTTTAATGAAGATAATACTTTCATGCTTTATTTCCCTTTAGAACCCAGAAACTGACCGAATTTCTTACCAAAACTGGCCACTTTGCCTTCCGAATTGGTTTGTTTCTGTTTACCGGTATAGAACGGATGTGACTCACTGGAAATATCCAGTGCGATATACGGATAAGTATTACCATCTTTCCATTCTTTAGTGCGGTTGGTTTTAATCGTTGAACCAACCAGAAAATACGCATCAACAGACAAATCGTGAAACAACACCGGGCGATACTCCGGGTGAATACCTTCTTTCATAACCATCACCATTAAATGTTATAACATAACAACATTCTAAGTTAAATAAGAACGGATATCAATAACTCAGTGGGGTTATAATAAAAATATAGAAAAGCCAGCACAAGGCTGGCTCAGTGATTTAAGCGGAACAGCAGAATTAGAAACCGAATTTCAGGCCAATACTAACAACATCTGTACCATCAAATTGTTCATAGCTAACTTCAGCAGAAACAGTTTGTGTAAAGTTATATCCTAAACCACCACCTACACCAAACTCCCATGAATCGTCAGACGCAGAGGTGCCCAAACCTGATACTTTGAATTTAGCGTTGGCATATGTTGGGGCTGCGTAAAGATAAAAACCGTTATCAAACTCAAACTGACCACGCACAGATAATGCTACAAAACGCTCTAATTCAACACCAAAACTGTAGCCATAAACTGAGACAGTATCATCACTTACTCCCGTACCAAACCGGATTTCAGGAGTAATAAAAAAGTTATCTCTTGATTTAACTTGATAACCCAGAGATGCAACAATTCCTCCCAAAGAAATATCTACTCCATCAAGATCTTCGGAAAGATTGGCATACCCTATACCACCAACCCAACGATTTCCTTGTTCAGTTTCTGCAGCCATCGTAGTTAATGAACATGAAGCTAATAGCATCCCCAATAACGTTTTTTTCATTTTATAAGTCCTTTGTTTTATTGGTCTTTTATGTTTATAAAAACGGGGGCGATTCTATCAGTCTCCAAATAAATTCACAATATAACAACAATAAGATATACAGATAGATGAAATGTACTTAATGCTTGGTAGCAAACGCATAATGTTGCTTATTGCTCTTTTTGAGGCTGAAGCTGACACTTAGAAAGGATATCAATAACTCAGTGGGGTTATTCTGCTTTACCGTCTTCGCTCAGGCTTAAATGCAGAATACGGCGTATTTCCATAATTGCTTGCGGGGTTTCCTGCACGCTATGCCACGACGGGATGACAGTTTCAGATGCAGCGCCCGCCAGATGAGCACTGCTATAAGGCACCACCCCATCATCTGACAAACTCAGCTTTCTGGAGGGCGTATCGTTGCCAATAATAGAATGATAGCGAACTCCAGGAGAAACCGGCATTTCAGCGGCTGCTTTTATAAAGCCATCTTTATCGCTGAGATTATCAATGCTGTTCAGCGGCCGGGTTAGCCCCTCCGGAGGTGCAGAAGAGGGATCGATAAGTAACTGCCCCATTTCTTTAAAACGCTCCAGCAACGTTACCGGCAGACTGACTAACCCCGAAGCCCAGCGGGCAAAGCGGTTCTCGGCAAATGGTGTTCCACGGTGCGGGGTCGCAATAAACACCGCACGGCTGACCTGCGGCAAAGGTTCAAAACGTAAATAAGGATCAAGCCGTGGCCGGGCTTTCTCTACCTGCTCTGCCACCAGTTTGTAGGAATCAACCAATTGCTCCCACAGCATATCGCCGGAAGAAGAAACCAACAGCCGTGATAACACCCCACCCATACTGTGCCCGACCAGGACAATATCCTGTGAAGCCCGTGCCGTGCCCTCAGGATCAAAATGCTGCAAGGTCCGGCTAATTGCCTGCCTGATATCATGCAAATTCCAGATTAACGGTGCATTGGTCGGATAATAAACCTGCCAAATCTGATAATTCTGCCGCAGGGTTTCATCACCAAACACTTCATTCGCGACATTAATCCAGGCTTCCGGGCTGCTGGCTAACCCATGCAACATAATAATAATCCGCCGGTCAGGATCATAAGGCTGCATCAGATATACCCTCGGAGCATCCAGTGCTTCTCCCCGGCCAACCAATGTTTTAAGCGCTTGTCTGGCAAAACCGGAACGGGCCAGCCACAAACCATAGCCTGCGGTAAAATTAGCGGCTAATGGCACCTCGCTACCCGCCAAACGCACTTGCTGCTGCCGGTAAGGATCATAACCGTGCAGCATCACGTCATGAGTTTCCAGTATCTGCTGTAAGCTCGAAACATTAAAACTCATAAGGCCGGTTACCGAGGGGAAAGGCGTTTCAATAAAAGATTCTGCCTCACGGCTGTTTAAAACCCGCTTGGCAGTTACCGCTACCAGTTCCGCGCCAAAACCATCACGCCGGTACTGGTTTCTCACGCCGGCAAAAGATAACGAACCTGCGGGAATCAGTTCCTGCGGTAAGGTCCGGTTCAGCGCCAGCCGCACACTTTTCATATCGCCACGGATATCCCAGCTACCAGCCCGGATATGAAACGACTGCTGCTCATCCGGCAACGGCGGATTACCCTCATTCAGCTTAAATAACGCAGTAATGGCCTGTTGCACAGCATAATTATAATAGTCACGCACCTGAGTCTGGCGGTCTTCAAATGCCCGCTGCTCCGGCGTTCTTTCGGTAAAAAATAAATAAGCGTAGGCATAACGTACGGTATTGATGTAAGCATCAATCACCCGCTCGTCAAAATCGCGGTAGTGTTTTTCCAGTTGCAGAGCTTCATGCAACCACAACTCAGCCAATGCAGCCAGGCGCTGTTCATCGTTAAGTCCGGCAGAATCCAGCAATACCTGACGGCAGGCGGTGCTGTTACGCCGGCATTCTCTTGCCGTCAGCCCTACAATCTGTAACGCCGTTAACGAAGCAGTACTCAGGTTACCGCTGGTCAGAATATCTCCCCGTCGCTGCATCATATAATCGGTAGTAGTCACCGACGATACTTTTACACCGGCACAGGCAGTCAGCAGCAATGCCAGAAGCAATACCAGTCCATAGCCAAAATGATAATGCCGGAACGCCATTCACCCTACCTGTCAGAAGAAACGCTATACAAACAGAAAAACTGCGCAGCGGATAGACAACAAGCAACAGCCACAAGATCTTCCAGACTAGGACTGATGCCGCGCTTTATGATATGCCACAAGCGCATTGGCATGCCCGTGACCAATCTTGTACTCAGTTTTCAGAAACGCCACCTGTTCCATATGTTTCTTGTCTTTTATGGTATCCAAAACCCCAAACCAATGTTCAACAGGCTGACCGTAGCTCTTCTCAATAGATGGAAAATAAGACGCAGGGCCTTTGACCTTGTGGTCAGTTGACATAACAATCTCCTGGCGGTTGTTGTTTTTTGC